>CAYQAE010000001.1:0-994 GCA_964415445.1 uncultured archaeon
CTTACTATTGCACCCTCGTCTAGAAGTATATAACCTGGATTTTTGCCTTTAATTTTTATAAAGCCGTTTAGTTTTTCTTTTGAACAATCTTCTATAGTTTTTTCTAAAGATACAAATTCAGTGCTTAAGTTATCATATCTAAGTTCAGCAACAAGTTCTAAACTTCCTACTGCTATTCTCTCTATATTTCCAGGGGAAGAAGTGAATACTTCTATTAATGAATCGTTGTCTATTATAACTCTTTTTATAGTTTCAATCCCCTCTAGACCCATTATTAATTTCTCATAAGAGTATATTGCATGAATAAGACGACCTTCAACCATAAACAGATATCCAAAACTAAATTCAAAATTTAGTTTAACTATACAATGTTTGACATCTGTACTTAAATACTTCAAAAATGGAAGTAGTTCAACAAAAGAACTATGAAGTGGTGGATTTATTCTCCATTTTTCAGGTAATTCTAAATTAATTTCAGACATATTGTGTTTTTATATTTTTATGAATAAATTTAAATTTTACCCTATCTATTTAAATTATAATTTCTATATCTTCATCAAAAGTCTCTTCTATATCAGATTCAATTTCTTTTTTTATTTTGTCTATTTTTGTTTTTATTGAATCTTTGCGACGAAGTATTTCGTTTAATTCTGCTCGCAATGTAGTTAAATGAGTATTAAGACTGTTTATTTTTTCTTTTAATTCATTTTTTTGTTTATATAATCCGTCTTCTTTGATTTCTTTGAGCATATTATCTTTTTTATCAATCAATTTTTTGTATTTCTTATAAAAACTATTTAGAGATCCGCTTTGAAATCTTTCAATTGCATCTAGAGATTTTTTCTCTTGTTTTTTCTTTAAATTTAGATTATTTTCAGAAATCGCTGATTTTAGTTTAGTTAGAATTTCTTTTAAATTAGAATATTCATCTTCATCTTTTCTGAAAGCTTCAAAACAATCTTTGTCATATAAATCTAGATACTGCTTTTTATCT
>CAYQAE010000001.1:1004-27920 GCA_964415445.1 uncultured archaeon
TTTCAATAAAATACCTTCCAGCGTCAGCCATTTTTTTTAATTTATTAATAGCTTTTGATATTGGTCTTAATTTTCTTTTAAATTTTTTAGCTAATTTTGAGATATCTTTATCTATCACATCAAATTCTTCAAATTTATCATCAGTTTTTATCTCATTAAGCGAAGCTTTGTAATTTTTAATTTCATTTTGAATTTTTTCAATTTCTGATTCCATATCAGGTACTTTTTTACTCTCCTTTGATTTTTGATCTTTGAGTCTTTGTAATTCTGAGATTTGTTCTTTTATATCTTCTATTACCTCTAAATCTTCAAAATTAGCTTCTAGATAATCTGAAAATATCTTTGAATATTCCATTAAACTTTTATAATTTTTATTAAAATCTTTTATTATTGAACGGCTGCTTTTGTCCATAATGCGTGGTAGATTTTGTTTTGCAGCTCTGGTTATTGATTTAACTAAATTTTTGATATCTTTTAAAAAAAGGGGATAATCATTGTAACCTTCTGGTTCAATTATATTTTCAATGTATGTCAAAATTCTATGAGAAAAGTTTTGAGCATATTTTTGATCTTTTTCTTCTACTGCTTCTTCAAGATCATCTGCTATATCATCTAATTCATCTATTAGCTGTATTATTTCTGAAATTATAGATTTCCCTTCATTTTTTATTGGTTTAATTTGATTTTCTACTTTATCTTCAAAATAGGTATTTAGATCCTGAAGTAGTATTTCTGTCATAGATATTCAACTCAAAGCAAAATTCTTTTTTAAGGTATTTAATTATTTTTTAAAGCTCATTTATTTTTGAGAATAATTGATTTTCTTTGTCTTTCCAATCAAAAAAACTATCTTTAGAGGTAGGATAATCTTCATACATCTCCATAGCTTTTTGTGAATATTTTATGGCTTTGTTAATTTTTTTCAAAAGACTTATTTTGGTAATACCTTTCATAAATCTCTTTAACTTACTAAAAAAAGAAATTTTAACTTCTGCGTCTTTTACAGCTCTTTTGACATCTTCTGAAGTAAATATATTTTTTTCAAGTGTGAATTTAAGATCTTTATCTGACATTTTTTGAAGTAATATCTTCGTTACTTCTGATGCTGCTTGATGTGCACCAATTTTTTTCATATATTTTACATTGTAGTCCCATAAGTTATCTATTGAAGCATTATTTTTTTCAATTGCATCTTCTGCTGCATCTGCACAATATAGGCCTGCTAGCATTGAGTACCCTATACCACCTGCATCTATTGGATTGGTTTGTGCGGCTGAATCGCCTATTGCCATAAAATTATCATCTACTAATGAATTTATCGGCCGTCTCACAGGTGCAACCCCCCCACCTGCATCAATTAGCTCAGAATTTTTTATCTCATCCATATTTCCAAAAAAACCAGAAAATAACTTCTTAGGATTAGGATATCCTCTACCACCTGCTACACCTAAACCTATATTTACAATATTTCCACCAGGAAAGATCCAAATGTATCCTTTTGGAGCTCTTTTATGATCAATGCATAATGTTGCATATTTTGAATTTGACATATTATTATTTAGTTTTCTGATCTCTCGATAACAAATACCCATATCTTTTCTATCAATTTTATTTTCAATATAATCTGATTTTAATTTATTTCTAACAGGTGCAGCATGTCCTCCTGCATCAATTATTATCTTAGATTTTATTTGATCAATTTCGTTAGTTTCTGTATTTATAATTTTAATACCTGCTAATTTTTTGTTTTCATAAATTAAATCAGCACATTTGCTTTTATCATGTAACTTTGCGCCCTGATTTATCATGTCATTTACTAGACGTTGGCCAAATTTTAGTCGATCTATCATTATTCCCGAAAGGCTTGGATCATGAATTTCAATTTTATCTTCCATATTGGGTCCATATATATCTAATCCATCCACTTCCCAAACTAGTTCATCACCCGTTGGTCTATCTACTACACCTTTTAGCTCATCAAAATAAACATAAGCTGTGGCATTACCGCATACCTTTTTCCCGATTAATTCTTTCTCTCTTCTATCTACAACAACAGTATCTATATTGTATTGTGCTAATCTTTTTGCACAAACTGCACCAGCTGTACCCGCTCCAACAATAACTACATCTGTTTGCATGTGAAAACCTTAAGGCAAATTTTTGAAATATTCTCTAACTACCTCAAATGATTTTTTTTTATTTCTATGAATATCTACTAATCCAAAAAATTCTTCTGGATCTGTAAAATCATGTTCTGTAGCATCACTATGTTTAGTTTTTTTGGTCCATGAATCTTTCCACCATTCATCAGAATATTCAAATACAATCATACCAGCTATATCTAAGTTTTTAAGTACATTAAATTGCTTTTTAACTTCTTGCACTTGAATATTTTCACCTTCTTCAATTGATTTTGCGTCTGATTTATCATTTGGGGGTTTAGAATGCATCCCAAATTCAGTAATAAGTAAAGGTTTTTCTGAGCTAATATGATCTTTTATGTATTTTTCAAATTTTTGAAAGGATTTTTTCTCCCCTGGCTTGTAGTGTCCATCTGAAAATTCCCAAGGGTATATATTTAGTGAAATAATATCCATAGAATTTGCAAAATAATTTCCACCTATTGGAATATGAGCATAAGATTTTGGAGTATCTGGATCAGCTGAATTTGCTGAATTATACATTTTTTTAAAAAAAGATTCCCAAAATTTATGTCCTAGTTTTTTAGTATCATATGGATTTATCTCATTGCCTATTGAATACATAAATAATGCATCATGATCTATATCTCTTTTCACATGTTCTTTCACATGATTTATATAGTGATCAATTATTTTTTGAGACTTGAAATCAATATTATTTTGCTCAATCCATATTCCATCAATTACACCTAAATTATATTTTTTTGCAAGATCAAAAACATATTCTGGAACTTTATCATATGTTCTAATTACGTTTGCTCCTAATTCTTTTATTAATTTAAAATCATTTTCAACTACATCTTCTTTAGGATATTCTTGTCTCCAATTTACTCCTACTCCAAAAGGACTATAATTTATACCTTTTACATAGAATTCTTTGTTATTTACTAAAATTTTATTATTTTCAATTCTTACATCGATTTTAATCACCCATTGCATAAATCATAAACTTCTTCAAACAAAGTAGATTGTTCTTTTTTCCAAAGAGAAAATTTAGAAGGATCTTTAGGGTATTTTTGATATATCTCCATTGCTCTTTTCATAAGCTTTGCAATTTTTGTAAGTTTTTTTAATAGTTTAATATGTCGAATTGAAGTTATAAGTTTCTTTATTTTTTTAAAAAACGAAATTTTGAATGTGCCTCTCTCTACTGCAGCCATAAGTTCTTCTGATGTAAATAATTTTTTTCTAAAGACATAATCAATTTGTTTGTTAGATAAAGTTTGAAGTAAGAGCTTTAATACCTCTAATGAAGCCTGTTTTGCACCTATATCTAGCATATATTCATAATTATAACTCCACAGTGTTTTATAATCATATTTACCTTTTTTTATAGCATTAAATGCGTGTTTTGCAGCAAGCGCGCCTGCTCGCATTGAAAATCCAATACCACCACCATGCATAGGATTTACTTGTGATCCAGAATCTCCAACTAGCATTAAACCATTGGATACTAATGAATCGATAGGATGGCGAACTGGAACAACTCCTCCTCCACCATGAATTAGTTCTGAATTCTTTATGTCTTCAAAGGCATTTAAAAATTCTTGATAAGCTTTTTTTACATTTTTTGAGATATTTCCTTGAATTCCTACACCTAAATTAACTTCATTAGATTTTGGAAATATCCACATATATCCTCCAGGTGCAATATTTACGTCTACAAAAAGTTTCAGTGCAGATTCATCTGTTTTAAATTTTCTAATCTCACGATAACATATTTCTATATCTCTTTTATTTATCTCTTTTTCTAATCCCGGGGTATTTAAGTCTAATTTACGTCTTATTGGTGCAGAGTATCCACCTGCATCAATAATTATTTTTGCAAAAATATCTTTTTTTTCTTCAGTTTTATTGTTGAGTATTTTTACTCCTATCAATTGATTAGCTTCTACAATAAGGGATATTACTTTATAATTGTCATATAATTTTGTTCCAGTATTTATTGTATCTTCTACGAGTCTTTGACCAAAAGCATGTCTATTTAGCATATAACCTTTATTTACATCGTTTTTAATATCTAAACAATGTTTTTTATCATGTCCAAAAATTTTTAGACCTTCTATAGTTTTTGAAAGTTCCTCTCCTTTTGGTTTGTCAATTTTAAACTTCTTTAGCATTTCAAAATAAATTCCAGTTATAGCATCTCCACAAACTTTTTTACCTATATCTTGCTTGGATTTAGTATCTATCGCCACAACATCTAAATTGTATATACTACATATTTTTGATGCTATTGCACCTCCTGTACCACATCCTACAACTATAACATCATGATTTTCCAAATTATCACCAATAATTTATTCATTTTAGAATTATTTAGTTCTTTTGAGTAAATTCCAAATTAAAAAACATATAAAAGGATATATGTTATAATTAAATTTGGTGAAAAAAAATGACTTATGACCCACAGTTACCTGAAGTCCCAAAAGTTCCTATATGGAATCGAGATAGATTTGCTATTGCTCAAAAGCATCTAGCAATTAGCGATATATATAATGTGTATGATCCCGAAACAGAAACTCCTATTTTGTATGTAAAGAGAGAAAAATTTAAAGCACATGCACATATTCATGTCTATACAGATAAAAAAAGACAAAATGAAATACTATTTCTTAAAGATTGTACTTGGTTTAGTTTCAATGCTAGATTTGAAGTTTTTGATCCCATTGTTAATTTTAAAGTGGGAGAGGTAAAGCGAAAAGCATTAGCATCTTTAGTTAGACCAAGATGGATTATAAGAGATGCAAACGGCCACAAAATGGGTGAAGCTTATCAAGATTCTTTAGTAAAAGCGTTTTTTAATTTATTTTTGCGTTTTATGAAATTAGATTTTCACATCAAAATTGCAGGTGAGAAGGTAGGCAAATTCGTTAGAAAGTGGTCTATTAGGGATAAGTATTTATTGGATTTAAGTAATGATCCTAAAAAACTCTTTGATAGACGTTTGGCTCTAGCTTTAGGAATAATATTAGATACAGAAGAAAATAGATAAATTAGGCACTTTGGCCTATTTCTTTTTTTAATACTTTAATTTGTTGTTTTATGTCATCAATAACTTTAGAATTATCTTCTGCTGTCAGAGATGATTTACATTTTTCACAAACAAATGCTATCTCGGTGGCATCTTCAAATGTATATCTAGTTTTGTCACTACCAGTGCACACAAAAAATACGTTGTCACGTTCATGTTCTAGTTGGTCTTCTAGTTTCTTTAATTCTTCTCTTCTTTTATTTGCAATAACTCTTGGTGCTCTCTCTGGATGTACTTTCCAATAATATACATACCAACCAGTTTGCTTGTCTCTAGTTCTTCTGTAGGATGCAATTTTGTAGTCGTATAACTTATATAATATTTTTCTAACTAGATTTAACTTTAATTTAACTGAATTGGCAAGCTCTTCATCACTAGCCTCACCTGATTTTAATTTTTCTATAATTGAGAGGGCTTCTTTTCCAACTTCTTCTGTAATTGCATTGAGAATTTCTTTAGGTATTTTATTTTTCATTCTCTCACCGATACATATAGCAATTCTTTTTCCACTATTAGTCTGTATTTTTAAAGTATATTCCTTATGTAATTTCTTTATTTAAATATATTCATTATGACTTTGTTCATTTTTATACATTGAAGTATATTATAGTTCCCCTATATCCTCAATTAATTCGCATGCCACTATTCTTAAAAAGTTTACATTAAATAAATTCGATCTAAATAAGCTTTTTTTAAAAAATAATTTACTAATTCTCTAAAGTTTTTAGAAATAAATCTTTTTAGTTAATTTTTAATATTAAAATTAATTTAAAAGTTTTAATTGAATAAAAGCATAGTTATTGTGATTTTTTCGATATGCTATGCAAAAGTTTATTAGATTGGTAATACCAATTATATTTGATGGAGATGCACAAGAGTGGCATATTGGTTTGTATTTTATTTGTGTTTTTAGGTTTTGGCTGCCTAACTGAAGAAGAAGCAGATGAAATAGAACTTTATATTCATGATGTAGAAGAAAATAACGATACTAATTCTGTGGAATTAACTGTTAATGTGATGTATAAAGGTTATGATGATATGGAAGGTACAACGCTTGTTTCTTATCTGAAAGAAAAAAGGTATAACCAGTGGTATGCAGAAGGTAGCAAAGATGAAATAGTTGTGGGCAAAATTGATAATGGATTCAATGAAATGTATTATCCTACTTTTTCTAATTTAGATTCTGGTGAATATAGAGTAGTTATTCAAATTGTATATCAAAATAACGAAACAAGAGGAGAAGTTATAAGTTCAACTTTTACTATATCCTAATTAACTATTTTTATTTTTTAGTCCATTTAATTTAAATGATGTTATAAGTTTAGCTTTTGTTATATCGTGTAGAGTTTGAATAACTGTTCCATGTGCATTGATATAACTTTCTCCAGCTCTTCTATTGTAATGATTAACTGGTATTTCTATTATACTATATCCCATCTCATAGGCAATAGTTAACAAAACTCTATGCATCCCAAAAAAAGCAGAATGGTCAATCTGATAAAGTTTTAGAAAAATATCTTTTTTGAAGGCTTTAAGTCCAGAATTTCTATCTGTAATTAGGTTGTTAAAAAACATATTATTTAATATGTTATATACTTTAGACATTGCTTTTCTATGAGATTTATCTGATCTTGTCTTTCTTTTTCCATTTACGATATCTACATTATATTTTTTAAGAGAAGAAACTGTCAAAAAAATATCTTCGGCATCATATTGCCAATCAGTTTCAAACAAAACTACAATAGATGATCTTGCAATTTTAGCCCCACTAAACATGGCAGCAGTTTTTCCTTGGTTTATTTTATGATCTATTGTTATTATTTCTTTATTATTTTTTGCCATTCTTTTGTTTATCTCTGATGTAAAATCGTTGCTTCCATCATTTATTAGAATTATCTCAAAAGGAACAGTCTTGGATCTTAATGTTTTAAGGGTGTGTGGTATCAGTGTTTGCAAATTTTCTGCTTCATTATATGCTGGCATAATTACTGAATATTCTGGTTTTTGGTTTGTCATTGTTATCAAGATATACTAAAATTCGAAATATTTAAACCTTTCTTATATAAATAGATATAGTCTTTTATCTTAGATCTCTTTTTAGACTCTATTAGCATTTTATTGGTGTTCTTTAAAATAAAAATCATACTAGTTTATATTTTTTAAATCAATAATATTTAATAATCTCATCTTTTTTAGTTGAATTATAATGAAAGAAGTAATATCTATTTTTAAATGTCTCTATTGTAATTATGAAGAGAAGAGAGAATTTAAATTGGATGATTATGAAGGTAAAATTAATTTTGCAAATTGTCCGAAATGTGGTGGAGATCTAGTCTTATCAAAAGTATTGGGTCTGGCAAAACCCAAACCTCAAGTTTTAGGTGTAGATCATAAAAATTTTGAAGACTGTATTAAAGACTATTTCAAAATAAAGTCTTCTACTATGTATGGGGAGGCTGTTGTATTTGAAGTAGAAGGTCCAGACGATGCTAGCTCATTTTATGATGATATCGTTTCCAATTCTCTAAAATATGGCCACGTTCCACTTCTGAGAAAAGAAAAAGACGGAAAAAAAGTAATAATCTTTGTTAAAAAAACTTGGACTGAAGAAGCACCCAAAAAAACTACAACTTATGGGCTTTTAGTTGCAACAATAATCACTACTTTCATAACTGGTTTAGGTTTTTCTTGGAATTTTTATGATAGCTTTTTGATGAAAATTATAGGAGCTTTCTCTTTTTCTGCGGCTCTGCTTTTAATTTTAGGTACACATGAGTTAGGTCACAAAAGAGCTGCAAATTTAAATAAAGTTTTTGCAACTAATCCTTATTTTATACCCGCTCCTCCATTTATTTCTATTTTTGGAACATTTGGTGCAATTATAAAAGTAAAATCTCCTATCCCAAATAGAAATGCTGCAATTGAGTTAGGTGCATCTGGACCTATTTTGAGTTTTGCACTATCTATTCCTATGATTATTTTTGGTCTCCTCTTTTCAAAGGTAGTAAGTGAAGATTTATTTGAAAAAGGCGGATTTGAGTTTCAATTACCTCTTCTTATGATTATGATAATGTATATTTTTGCACCTGAAGTTGGTGCTAATGAAATGTTAATTATCCATCCTATGGCCTTAGCTGGGTGGATTGGATTATTTGTGACAGCAATTAATTTATTTCCTGCAGGTCAACTTGATGCAGGTCATGTATCTAGGGCTGCACTTGGAGAAAAAGGCCATATGATTTTAGCACAAAGTGTAATTGTATCTTTGATTATTATGGGAATATTTTTATGGCCTACATGGATTGTATGGGCATTTTTACTTCATTTTCTTACTAGAGCAGGGCATCCTGGATCTTTAGATGATGTATCACCAATAAAGAAGAAAAACAAGTTAATTTCTATTTTATTAATCCTAATTTTTTTCCTAAGTTTTACTCCTATTCCTGTTAAGATATTAGACTAAATTAGAATATTTCTAAAACAGCAATTCCAACTAAAGAAGCAAGTAGAATCACTAAAATTATATATACTATTATTGCTAAAATAGTTACAGCTATGCTTTGTCCAAAGTTGAGATCTAATAAACTCATAATAACAGCAAACCAGGCAATAATGGCAACAATAGCACCTAATATTGGACCTAACAACCAAAATGAAAAAGCGATAGCAATAAATCCTATCAAAGATGCTCCTAATGAATCTGCATATTGCACGCCTTTGGAACTAATCATAGAATGAGCAATATAGATACAAAACGATATAAAAAGCCAGATAAAAATTGAAGATATAATTAAGATAATTTCATCTTCATAATCTGATAGAGGGGATGCTTTAGCTGATAAAAGAGATAGAGAAAATAAAATATAAAAAAAACTAAATTTTTTCATTATTTTCTCCTATTTTAATTTAGGATCTATTATTTTTTTGATTTGGATTTAGACGTATCTTTTTTTGTTGTAGAAGGTTTAGGTCCACTTATACCACCTTCTAGTTCTTTAAATCCTTTCTCTAATAGTTTATTCATTTGCTCTGCAATGGATGTGGTGCTTTCTCTGGTTCTAGATAAAATCATTTTTAGATCTGATTGTACTAAGTCAGAATAAGTTGCTTTTGTTTTCTTATACACTTCATCATCGATAATTCCTTTTTCATGTTTTTGCTCTACACGTTGCAAGAGTCCACGATCGATAGATGTCAATCCATCTGCACATTCATCGATACTTTCATATATTTCATCTTCTAATAGTATAAGTTCTTCTTTCATTGATCTTAGTTTTTCTAAGATTTTATTTTCATGCGGATTGGAACTTCCGCCGAGTATTAAATTTTCAGCCATGTGTAACACCAATAGTCCTTACTTCACTTTTTAAACTATCTATTTCATCTTTTAAAATATCAACTACATCATTAAATTCTTTTATATCATAAGTTCCTATATATGCATCTGATATTTTTAAAATAAATTTTTTACGATGTTCATAAACAACGCATTTTTTACCTTCAAATATAGGTAAATACCGGGTCCTTTCTTCTTTTTTCACTGTATTTTCACCCTTAAAATTAGCACAACTTTAGTGTGTCCTTTATAATATCCTATCATTTTTTAAATGTTCACTTTTTTCCCTAAGTATGATTATATTGTCTAATTCTTGATTTTCTAATCTTCTTTAATCGAGTTTAAATGATTTAAATAATATATCTTTGTTTATTTCCCCTTCAATAATTTCTTTGTTTTTTATTTTTATTTTAATTTTTGCTGGTGCAAATAACATAGGATCAATATCATAAAAATTATCTACAGATTTATAGATCTCAAAAAATAGTTTATTATAATCTTTTGATGAATTTGATGGTATTTTTTTAGGATCGATGTCCTCAAGATTTTTTAAATTAAGTTTTACTTCTCCTCCATAGAATATCGAATCATTAGATCTACCCATCATTATTTCTTTATCAGATGATAGAGGAGCTATCGGGGCATACCCCTCTGCTTCTAAGATTTTTGAGAGATCATAATTGAGATAAAACATTTTATGAATGCAAGATTCAACCATTCTTGCACTTACCTGAATATTTCCGACAATACTATTTATCGGAGCACAAATGAGTATAATATTATTTTTGAGTTTTGATTTGATATATTTTATTGCTTCTTTATTTGGTATAGTATCTGTCTCTAAAATTAAAATAGCATTTTTACTTTCTTCTTGATGATTTATTTTTTTAAAAATAAATTTAGGTTTTTTTATTATTGCACGAGCTGGTCCTGAAGCTATTGCTTCAAAATTATCTAATTTTATATACCAACCAGCAAGCTGAGAAGCTAGGGTAGATTTAACTACTTCTTTGAGGTTTACTCTTATAAAACCTAATTTTTTATTATCTATTTTTTTTTCTAAAAAATTAACTTTACCTAAATTTGCCATTGATATTTCAGATATAATTTTTCCGGCTTCAAAATTCCCTTTTACTTCTATACCTGCATCTATAATTGTAACATCCTTTGAATAATTATGAACTTTTAATTTGTACTTATTTTTATTTTTAATTAGCTCTTCAACTAAAGGATAGGCATTATCGTTTAGAGATTTGAACATAGATAATACTTTATTATTTAGGTATAAAAATTATTCTCTAGGTGCTTTATATGTTTCATTTAATTTTGGTAGATTCTGAATTAGAACTAATTCCAAAAGAGATTCTTAATAGTTCTATTGTTAAAAAAATATCTAAAAAACGAAATAAGAATCCAAAAAATATTTTATTAGATTCAAATTTTTATCATAGTGCTATGAGGGATTTAAAAGATAAAAATAGACGAGGCAGACCTGATCTAATTCATATTTGCCTACAAATTGCACAAGAGAGTGTTATCAATCACGAAAATAATTTAAGAGTCTATATTCATACTAGAAATGATCAAGTGATATTTATCGATTATAAAGCAAAATTGCCCAAATCTTACAATAGATTTGTAGGTTTGGTTGAATCTTTATTTGTAAAGAGAAATACTCCTTATCTAAATATAGAGGATATGAATTTAGAGGATTTAATAAAAAAAATAGATCCATCAAATACTATTGCTTTTTCAGAAGAAGGTAATCAAATTAATTTACCTGCATATTTAGCTAATATTTCTGATGATACTTGCTTTTTAGTAGGTGGTTTTTCACATGGAGAATTCCTCACAGACATTGAAAAATTATCTGATCAAGTTATTAATATCTATTCAAAGTCTCTAAATGCACAATCTGTAGTTTGTGAACTTCTAACTTGTTTGAGGTATTCTCAAAATATTTTTTAGTTTGCGAAACATTTATGTGCTCTAATATTTAATATGGTGGTAAGTGATAAAAATGGCACTTTCAAAAGAATTATTGGATATTTTGGCTTGTCCTGCATGTAAATCTGAGTTAGATTATTCTAATGACACTCTAACATGTATAAAATGTGGACGCAAATATCCTGTAGTTGATGATATTCCACATCTTTTAGTTGAGGATGAATAACCTACCATCGAATTGAAAAATCTCTAAATTCTTTTTTTGGATCCATCCAATCAACATCGACATTTTTTACTAAAGAATAGCTAGATCCTTCATGTAGAAATGTTATAAGTTCTTCTAATTTTTCTTTTGGTCCTTCTGCAACTACTTCAACTCTCCCATCATCTAAATTTTTTGCATAGCCTACTAAATTTAGTTGCAAAGCTTTTTTTCTAGTTGCAGATCTAAAAAAGACTCCTTGAACTCTGCCTGATACATAAGCTTCAATTCTCTTCATTATTATTTCCTTCTATATTAGATATTTTAAATTATTTGAACAAGATATAAAGATATGGTATTGTCTGTGCTTAGATTAGGACATAGAATCTATCGAGACAAAAGAATTACTACTCATTGTTGCTTGGTAGCTAGAGCTTTTGGTGCCGATAATATTTTTATTGAAGGGGATAGAGATAAAAATATACTTGAATCTGTTAATAAGGTAGTTGAAGAGTGGGGTGGAGATTTTAGGGTAGAATTCGTCCAAAGTTGGAGAAAAATAATAAAAAAATGGAATGGTATGATAATTCACCTTACCCAATATGGTCTTCCTTTTGAAAAGACGCTTTGGGAAGTTAAAAAATCATCTAAAGATAAATTAATAATTATAGGTGGGAAAAAAGTTCCATCTGATATTTATAAATTAGTTGATTATAATATCTCTATATACAACCAACCACATAGTGAGATTGCAGCATTATGTATATGTTTAGATCGATTAGTAGATGAAGTCTCTTCTGATAAATTTAATGATCCTAAAATAAAAATAGAGCCGCAAAAAAAAGGTAAGAAAGTTATTAATTTATAAAATGAATTCTAAATAGATTATAAAAGTTTATGACATATTTTTTTTGTTAAGATTTAAAAATTTCATAATTTAGTACCCATTTATGTATTCAAAAGATGAAATTATTTCTCTTTTATATCTCCCTTTTCGTATTCTAAGTAAAAAAGAACTGTCTATTTCAGAATATATTAATGTATTTTCATTTAGATTAAATAAAGCACCGCCTTCTAAGATTAAACCTTTAGTTGATCTTGCAATTAAAAATCAACTTCTTAAATTTAGAAAAAAAAGATTATTACCAACATCTGATTCAGAAAAAGAAGTTAATTTTGATTTTAATATTGAAGAGGTCTTTTCATTTTTAAATAAAGAAAAAAACAAACCTATTTTAATTCGAGTCGCTGAAGTTATGGCAAAAAAACTTGAAATGTCTGTAAAAGAAGTAATTGCAAAAATTAATACTAGACAAAAACAATATGGATCGCTAATGCCTCCAGAAGTTGTAGCTTTATCTATTGCTGAAGAAGAAAATATTGATATTGGTGATTTGAAATCTTTAGTTACAAATAAAGGTAAAATTAGATTATAATATTTTTTAATATATAATTCAAAAAAAATAGCAAAGAAATATTTAAATACACCATTATGGTCATATATATCTAATGAACATATGTGATAAAAGTGATTAAAGCAAGATTTTATCTTCCGATATTCGCTATCTTTGGGCTTATTATAGGGGTAGGTTGTATTGGTGGCGGTAGCAAATCAGAAAACATTGAAGTAGGTATAAAAGAGTTTGAAATTTCTACTTCTGGTGCAGGTACATTAGATGCAAAATTTAATGTATCTTACAAACAAAATGATACTTTTGAACAACATGATGATGCTGAAATTGATATTACAGTGACAATGACTACTTCTGAAGGTAGTAGTGGAACTACTATAACATATACAGTATGTGATTTTACCTTATCAAAAGATAAGATGGAAGATGATTCAACTCTTGCAAGTTATTCATCTATATCAGATGGTGTATATAAATATAATTCTGGCCCATTATTGGGCAAAGAAGGTGGGATTACTCTTGAATCAGATGCAGAATACCAAGCAATAATTACAGTAAAATGCAATGGTGATACATGGGAAGAATCAAAATCTCTTAATTATCAAGGAACTACTATCTCCTAATTTTTTATGTTTGAATATAAAAAGATATTATTTATCTTTTTATTATTAGTTTGATTGATGCATCTTCCAAAATATGTCTGTCAAATTGGACTCATTGCTACTTTTAGTGGTCGCTACTATTATTAGAATATTACATACATTGTTTTGCAAAAAATAGAAAATGATGATGAAGCTATGCGGTATATATGATCTGAATTTTTCAGTTTATAGAGAATTTGAATATACTATTATTTTTAGGAGAAATTAAGCAACTTTAAGTTCTTCTTTTGTTTCTGTAATACCTATTTTCTTATCTACTATTAGTGAAATTATACTAGCCAATAATACGCCAGCAATAATATCTACGATATAATGTTCACCCAAATATACAGTTGAAAACCATATACCTATTGTCACTAAAAGCATAATTGGTGCTAATTTGCTTCTTATTTTAAATAAATATAATGTGGCTAGCCATGGAAGTGCAGAGTGTAAGCTTGGCATTGCAGCATAAGGATTAGCATTAAATCCTTTATCTAGGCCTTCTCCGTTAGGTAGAGTTTCAAAACGAATTTGCTCAACATCATGTGATATATCTTCTGCTAATCTTGGTGGGGCTACAGGAAAAGCTAGAAATATAGCAAAAAAAACTAGGCAAGACATAGAAAATGTTGTAGTAAATTGCTTGAAAATTTTATCCTTATTTTTTGCATAAATTAATAATGCAGTAAATATTGGTATAGTATAATGCAATGAATATAAAACTACACAGAAATAATCCATGAATGAACTTCTATAAGCTTGTAAGGTAATTGTTGGGATTTTGCCAAATAAAAATTCTTCCCATGCAATCACCATAGATGAATTTTCATTTTTATTAAGATCGTCTGCTACACCTCGAAGTGACCAATAAGCACCAAAAACTAATATGAATGGACCCCAATCTTTAATAAAATTTTTGCCTTTGGATATAGAGACCAAAGCAACTACTACCATGCAATATTTGAAACCTGACATTTTTTGCTCAAATATCGCTCTATATATTGCAAAAATTATCATAACTATTGCTATAGCAATAAGTATTCTACTTATCCATTCTTTTTCTGCAATTTTGTCCAATATATCTTTTTTTTCAGATGTGTTTTCCACAGACATAATTTTCACTTTTTGAATCAATTGAAATTAACCTTAAAAATTACTTTGTATATTCAATTTTATGGTTTTTTTGGATAAGAAGGATATTGAAAAAATTCTAATTTTTTCTATTTTTGTTATATCTTTAACTTTAAATATATTTATTCCATCTGAAGATTTAGATCCCTACATCAGTATTTCTTACTCTAGATATATTTATGAAGAGCATGAAATACCAAAAGACCATCCTTATTTATATAGAGATGATTATAATTCAATATCAAATCCATATCTTTTGGGCTACTCTCTATTTTTGATTCCTTTTATGGTTTTTGAAAGTTTAATTTTTATTACTCCTTCTATCTTTGCCACTTTAGTAGTTTATTTAACTATTAAATTAGGAAAAAAATTACAAAATGAATCAATTCTACCCGCTGTGTTAGTATTTCTATCTTATCCTTTTTTGAAGATGTCTGTAGATCCACACCCTGATCTATTCTGTCTAACTTTTGTTTTATCTTCATGTATCTTTTTAATTAATTATTTTGAAAATAAAAAGCCAATTTATCTTATATTTTTCTTATTTTTTGCAACATATGCAGCAATTACTAGATACTATGGACTTTTGACTATTCTTTTTTTTATGCTATACTTAATTTTAAACAAAAAAGAAGTATTGAATAAGTCAATAATAATTGTTATAATTTTAGCATCTATTGTTATTCCACTGTATTATTTAATTAATGTAGAGTTTAAAGAAGAATCATTACTTTATCCTGTGTTTGACCCACCTAGGGAAAGTGCAGCAGAAAACTACAAGGAACATTCATGGATACCTTGGATGTTTGAAGACAAACCTACTCATGCATTAGGTCATCTAATACTCGCTTTCTATCCTTTTTTAGCTATTTTAGTAATTGCTAGATCGATTATAGATAGGGAATTGTTTCATGTATTTTTGATTGAAATGGGTGCTATCTTAGTTTTATTTCCTAGCTTTGGGGGTTTAGATCGATATTTATTGTTTATTCTACCTTTTTTAGCATCATCTTGCAAATATAAATTTAACAAGGGAGTTTTTTTACCTTCAATTATAATTTTTCTTTCCATGAGTATATATATTGCTTATGTAAGAAGTGATACATTATATGATGATTTTTATGAATTTAAATCAATTGGTAAGGGCAATACTGTTATGTTTATGGAATATTCTCAGCTTTCATATGAATACAGATGCAAAACTCTTTGGGCTTCACAATTTTATTTTGAAGATTTTGAAAAACTGCAGACTACACAAAATTTTTCTGAATTTAATTCAACTCTACAAAGACATGGGGTTGATTATATTATTATAGATAAAAGTAGAGTTGTAGAATCTCACATAGGCAGATATTCTTGGTATCCTTCTGAATCGTTTTACAATCATACTAAAAATTATAAATTAGTAGAAGAAACCACTCATTATGAGATTTATTCTATGGATGAAACTGCCTAAAATAATAAAATATTTATGCTGAAGCTTCAGATTGGCTATGTTGATCAATTTTAGATTCTAAATTAGTTATATCTTTTTTTACTCTATTTAGAGTTTCTTCTTTGAAGTCTAGATGGTCTATATCATGTATCACATTTTTTAACATTCTTTTTTTATATCCAAATTTCCTCTCCATATTTTATTCCTCCATTTATTTTTATTTAAGGCTTCAGTTTGTGGTATTTATACCTTTTGCAACCCAATTTAGTTCAAAATAGAGTTAGTTATCAAGCAAAAATAGCTAGTTTTTCTAAATTTAAGATAATATTTACTTCTTTATTATTGATTCATAGAGTTTTAATTGTTAAAAATTTTGAGTATCTACTTTACTACCATATTTTTGTACAATAGCTATCATATTCCTAGTTTTTCTCTATTTTTATTAATATGTTTAATCATTGACTCTACAGCTTCTTTTGCGTCAGTTTCAACATGTAATACTCCTCCTGTAATATCTTTGCAATTTTTAGTTAAAAGTTCTACTAAATTTGGAGCTCCAGTAACTGGTGGTATTGGGTTTACATATGTATACAGTCCAAAAGCTAATGCAAACACAGCATCAATAGTTGCTTTTTGTTCCATATACTCTGGTGCAACAGCAACAATAGGTAAATCTGGAATTGGAATATCACCTAGTGCTTTTGATATCACGGAAATAAGATCTGCAATCCGTCCTGTGTCAGTACAAGTCCCATAACTCAAAACAGGTGGGATTTTAAGTGCTTCACATATTTTTTTGAGTCCTGCCCCTGCTAATTCTTTTGCATCTAAATTACATAATCCTGCAACTTGCATTGCACCATTTCCACAACCCATTGAAAGAATTAAAATATCATTTTTAATTAATTCTTTTGCAACTTTTACGCTATGTATATCTTGTCCAGAATCTCTCAAAGATGTACATGATATCAATCCTGCAATTCCTTTTATTGTTCCATCTTTTATTGCATCTAACAGAGGATCTAGCTTACCCCCTAAAGTTTCAAGAATACTTTCTGAAGAAAAACCGACAATTGCTTCATTCATAGGAAGTCCTTCAATTGCTTTTACATGTTTTTTTCTCTCTTTAAAATTATCAATTGCCATATCAAGTAATTTTTCAGCTTGATTTTTGGCTTCTTTAGGGGTATAATTAATACGATCTTCAATACCTTCAAATGCAACTAGTTCACTTAATGGAACAAGTTTAAATTTGTACTTTTCAGCATATAAGGGATCAATTGGCATTGAACAATTCATGTCTGCTGCAAATAAATCAATACAACCACTTGATAAAATAGCTTCTTGCATAATCCAATTTCCAGTAAATCCATAAAATACATCATCCATCTCCCATCTCTGAATCATCTCTTGACCAGTTTCAATATTTGCTATTATTCTAAGTCCTTTTGCATCTGCCTCTTTGGCTTTTTTTTGCCATCTAGATTCTCTAGCTAATTGTACCATTGCAAAACCTAAAAAAGGTTCATGGCCATTTGGTAATACATTGACGTAATTTGAATCTAATACTCCTAAATCAACACGCATTTTATGGGGTTTTGGAATACCATATAATATATCTTGACAAAATTCGTTGATAATTTGACTTTGGTAAGCCATAGCAATACCTAAACGCATGGCTTTAAGTGTCAGACTTACATAATATCCATCTACATTTGTTAAACAAGAACTTGTAGCTAGCATCATCTCCCCATATATCCCTCCAGGATATATATTGAGCTTTTTCCATTTATCTTTTCGATCTTTGGGCGCTAAAATATCAACTATTTTGCTAGGTTCATCATATTTTCTATTAAAATCTTTTTCTACAAAATCACACAAATTTAGTGCTATATCCTTTTCTGAACAATTTGTGTCAACTCCCAAATGATTAGCAAAATCTTTCAACTTTTGAGATTCTGTTATTGAAAACAAGGTATTTCCTTCTGCAGTTGATCTGAGAGTTTTTATAGTTTGTTCAGTATGATATTGATAAGTTGATGCACCCATTACATTCCTAAGTAACATCATCCGCATTGCCATACCATCTGCTGTAATCCCACAGACTCCTCTTTTATCTTTTGAAGAATCTGCACGGCAAGGACCATTTGAACAGAAATCACATCTTGTTCCGGCTTGACAAAAAGGACATCTTCGATCAGGATCTCCGCCCATACCTTGGGCTTCATATCTATCCCATATATTGTTCATATTATCTTTTTTAATTCTTTCATACATTCTTTTAACAGA
Source organism: uncultured archaeon (assembly GCA_964415445.1). Classification (GTDB taxonomy): domain Archaea; phylum CAYQAE01; class CAYQAE01; order CAYQAE01; family CAYQAE01; genus CAYQAE01. The sequence goes on from CAYQAE010000001.1 coordinate 19,636, forward strand.
TTCATGCTGTGAAATTCTCTCAGAATCCATATTATCACCTTTTTCTAAATTCAAGAAATAAAAAAACAAGTTTTCCTCTTTATTAATATTTCACCACATTCAAAACTTTGGTTTGTTTTTTTTGGGATTTAATTTTTGCATATTTGATTTCATCTAATATTTGGAATAAGAGCTTTATTAAACCATTTATCATTTCTCTTTGGTCATTTATTTTCGAATATTTTCAAAATTTCGTGTTTTATTTGGGGCAAATCAGAATTAATTGTTTTCCAAACAATTTGATATATTATATCAAAATATCCATGGATCAATTTATCTCTCATTTTTGCCATTTCTTTCCATGGTAAATGAGGATTTTTTTTCTTAAATACATCTGATATGTTTTTAGTAGCTTCGCCAATTATTTCAAGATTTCGGATAACAGCATCAACTGTTTTTTGATCTTTAATGAAATTATCATAAGAAATTTCTTTGATATATTCTTCAATATGTTTTATACTCTGCAAAATATCATTGAGAAAAATCTTTGGATTACGTTTTTTCATAAATATTCAACTTCATCAAGAATTTTATCTTTCAGAGCAGGTTTTAAACCTTCTTTTAATACTAAATCAACTTTAGTATTTAAAATATCCGATAAATAGTCTTCTAACTGTATATATTCAATTAAACCTATTGGTTTAGATAATTCAATTAATATGTCAATATCACTATCTTTATTTTCTTCCCCTCTAACATATGAACCAAAAAGACCTATTTTTTGAACTTCATATTTATTATGGATATAATTTTTTTGAGATTTAATTTTTTCTTTTAATTTTTCAATATTTTTCATAATTATCAATTTGACTTTAAGCTAAATAAATTTTTCACTTTTTTAATTCATGGATTTTACAAATACTAATTTATTTTTTAGCATAAATATTTATCCTTCTGAAAGTTTCAAAACATCTTACATCTTTTTGGATAGTTTTTTTAGTCATTTTTTCAACTACTAAATCTCTAAATTCTTTTTTATCAATTTCTTGAAGAAGTGGAACTAATGACGATTGATCAAGCCATTTTGTCAATTCTTCTTTATCTTTGAAGTATGTATCTCTATTTTCTTCCCAAATTTTTGTTTTTCTAAATTTAAAATTTCTAATTAACTTTTTATATCCCTCTAATTTTGGAATATACCAAGGCCATCTAAAATCTTGAAAGTATTTTTTGAATTTAGGGTAATTAATTACTTCTTTTACAATTTTAAAAAAATTGATACAATTTCCTTCTTTTGCAAAATTAAATCTTAATATCCCATTAGATTTTAGTGCTCTAAAGCAGTTTTTAAGTAACTTTTTATGATCTTTGACCCAATGTAGGGCTGCATTTGAAAAAATTAAATCAACTTTTTCTTCAAAATTGATTTCATTAATGTTTATAATTTTGAATGATAAATTAGCTCTCTCTATTTTTTTGGCAGTATTTATCATGCTTTTAGAAGAATCAATTCCTAATACCCTACCATTTTGGTACAAGTTGTGCTAATTTTTCAGTTAATATTCCATCACCACAACCCAAATCTAGGATAAATTCATCTCCTTTTAAATTTAGATCTGAAATTACTTTATTTCCCCATTCTTTTTGGTGTCTTGAGGCTTTTTTGTAGTCTCTTAAAATTAAATCAGATTTTGTAATAAGATGTATTGGGATTTCATAACCTCTAACTAATTTTAGAATTTGTCTTGTTAACTTATACTTCTTCTCAGCTGGCTGATAGGAGTCACATACGCCTCCTCCGATTCCAAAAATATCTTGGTTTTTGAAATATTTTTTTTCTTCTCCTAAATAACCATCTAATGTAGTTTGTCTACCTATTTTTTGATTTTTGAAAATCCGTATTTCTTAAGCTCTTTTTTAAATATCTCTGGTGCATTAATTTTAACATATACACATTCACCAAAATCATCTTGGGTTTGATATTTTTCAGCTTTTCCATCACAATATTCACATGCGTGTTCACATCCACGGTATAAATTCATTCCATATCTTATTAAAAACCAGGAATCTGCCTCTTTGTGATTTCTCAAAAGAGTTTTGCATTTAATTTCTTTAATTTTCAAAATTTATCATCTATTTTTTTCTTTGGTGAATTTTACAACCAGGACATGTATCTCTTATAGCACAAACTGGGCATATCATATATAAAAATGTCAAAAAGTATATAGCTGTAAAAAGACCATATAATATAGTTATAAATAAGCTATACTTCATGATCCAATAAATTGGAAATATAAACAGGCCTAATAGAAATATAAATGCTAATGTAGCATATAAATTAAATATTTTCTTTGATTTTTTTCTTTTTCTTATTAAATTTGACTTGGCAAAAATACTAGATGGGATAATTCCATATATTCCAGGACAAAATTTTCCGATATAAGGACAATTTTGATAATTACAACAATAAGATTGGAAAAGACATGCCAAAAAATATAATGAAATATATATTATAGCAAAAATAACATTATAAGTTGCTAAATAAATAGATATGATTGCATATAAAATTAAAAGCGGGATAGTTAGTTTAAGATATAGTTTTTTTCTTTTGTAAGGCACACAACTAAAATCAATTTTATCCATTATCTATCTCCTTAAACATCTACATTCAAAGATGCTTTTATGAAATATCCTATTACAAAAGACAGTGCTGCAATACCTAAGCTGATTCCTGCCATCTCTGTAAATCTTTTTTTAAATGAGATATCTTTTGCAACTGAAATGTAGTAATTAAATAAAAAAATTACCAATACTGCATTTGATATAGTTACTCCTAATGCTAAAAATAGGTTTGAAAATAGAAAATAAGGCATGACTAAAAGTAGGACCGTAAGGATGTATGCACTTCCAGTATAAGTTGAAGCTTTAATTGGGCTTTTAGATACATCTTCAGATTTCGTTGAAAGATATTCTGATGCTGCCATCGAAAGCGCACCTGATATTCCAGTTATTAATCCTACCATGGCAATTATTTTATTATCTCCTAAAGCTAGAGTAAAACCAGCTAGAGCGCCAGTGATTTCTACTAAACCGTCATTTAATCCCAATACCATTGAATCAACATATCTTAGCCTCTCTTCATCTATTAATTTGACAAGCTTTTGTTCGTGGTTGTCTTCTTCTTGAACTATTTTTTTAGCTTCTGGAACTTCATTAGATATTTTAGAATAAGTTACCTGTGCATCTTCTTCGCCTCTCTCCATAAGTTTAATTGCAAAAGTTAGGCCAAAAATTTTTGAGATAAATCTATATTTTAAAATTTTTAGTCTAGATGGCTTTACATCTACTTTTGTATAACTTTTCCAAATATTGTAATGTTTTAATTCTTCTTTTGCTATTCCTAGAAGTATTTTTTTATTTTCTGAATCTTTTTCTCTCTTTGCTAATTTTTTATAAATATTATATTCTGTTATTTCATTTTTTTGTGCTTTTAAAATAATTTTTTTTGTTTCTTTAGTTAATTTATTTTTCATTTTTAACATTCTAAATTAATTTATTCATGGATTTTTACTAAATATTTTTATATTTATATAATAAAGCAATTATTATGGACATAAATAATATTTTTTTAGTTATATTCACGACTTTAGCATTATTTACAATTTTGCTAGTTTTTTTAAATTCCTTTGAATTTTTTAAGTTAGATAAAGATCAATTTAGAGGTTATATATTAGGTTTAATTATTTTTTTTATTGCAATGATCTCTTTTCTTTTTAGATATATATTTTTTCCTCCTTTGTCTGATTTTGAAAGTTTTTTAACCGGATATTTAGCTAATATTTCTCCTCTTTTTGGTCTATTTCTTTTTTTGAGAGAAACTTCATATCTAGCGAAAAAAGATAATGAAGAATTTATAGAATCTACTTATTTGATAAAAATAACTTATGTGATGTTAATTTCTACTATTATATATGAATTTTTTTATATTCCTTTTATATTTGTATCACAAGATATTTTTGATACATTAGGCATCTTTGGCGGTGTTTTGTATCTAGTTTCTGTTGTATTGACAATTTTGTCTCTTCTGACATATAGAAATGTATTTACTGATCTTTTAGGGAAAGTAGTTTTTTGGAATATATCTGCTATAACTTCATTATTGATTGGAGCTGTTATAATTGTAGAATCTTTAGCTGAGCTTGAAGCTGATGGAATTACATTTACAGACTTAAATACTTTAAATACGGCTTTTTCAGTTTTTGGTGTATGTATAGTTTTTATACCTATTTTTTTGGCTTATCTAAAAATACATTTATTTAGAAAAAAGTTGGTAGGTAGCTAGTATTTCTCGATAAGTTCTATCCCTTTTTTTGTAATCTGATACATCTTTAGATCCATTCTACAGTCTTTAGAAAGTGGACAATTTTTGCATAAACCCTTATCTTCACAAAAATCATCTAAATAACTCAATCTAATTAAATGATTAATTCTATCTTTTATTTGATCTTCTGTAAGATTTAATTTTTTTGAAATTTCTTTGAGGTCCTTTTCTCCCTCATAAATTAATTTCAATATTTCTTTTAACATTTTACTACCTTTGGATAAATTTTTTGTTCTTTAAAATATGTGGAAGCACAATTAAAACTATTAGGGGACATAAGAATAGTTCTAATCTTATACTATCTTCCCAATTAGAATAGTCTTCATTTCCAATTATATAATATTCTACTAAATTCACACCTAGAATTAGAATATATAGGACGAACAAAATTAAAACAAACAACGTTGCAACCAAAATAAAAGAAAACCCATCTAAATTTTCTTTTTTCATCTGAATATATCCATAAATAAAAATACAACCCACCAAAAAAATCATCCCCCCGCCTATGAAATCTTTGGCTACAAATCTTAGTGAATCCGAGAAAAAATTAATGTTTCTTAGAATGTTTAATATGCCCATAATAAGGCATAATATACCTGCTACAAGCGAGGATATCCTAATATTTTTTGATTTGATATCTATATTCTCCATACTTATCTCCTTTTAATATCCCAAAAACACACCAATTATACGAATAATTAAAGTAACAATATAGGCTAAAGATATGCTATATATTATTGAAAAAGATGTCCATTTCCATGAATTAGTTTCTCTCTTAATTGCAGCAACTGCTGCTAGACATGGAGTATAGATTAGAGTAAATACCATCAATTCTAAGGCAATTAAAGAAGTGAAATTAGGGTCATTTTTTATTGAATCAGAAATTGCACCCTCATTATTTCTACCTACTCCATATAATACTCCTAATGATCCTATTACTATCTCTTTTGCAACAAATCCCAAAATTAGTGCTACTGCTATTTTCCAATCAAATCCAAGTGGTTCAAATACAGGTTCAATAATCTTTCCTAATGAGGCGATATATGTATCTTCGCTCCCATAATCTTTGCCCCAAGGCAGAGAAGCTAAAAACCAAATTATAATTGCGCCTAACAAAATTATAGTCCCTGCTTTTCTTATATATAAATATCCTTTATTCCAGGCATGTTTTAGAGTTGTATTTGTATTTGGATTTTTATATGATGGTAATTCCATAATAAGAGGATTAGATTCACCTCTAAATATTATCATCCTTAGCAATTTTGCAGTAGATACTGCAATAATTAATCCTAGTACATATAATAAAAAAATTACAGTTGCCGCATGTTTTGAGAAAAAAGTCCCTGCTAGTATTAAATATACAGGAAGTCTTGCACTACATGATACAAAAGGTGCAGCTAAAATTGTAATAAGTCGATCATTTCTATTTTCAATTGTTCTTGTAGCCATTATCCCTGGAACATTACATCCAAATCCTAAAATTAAGGGGATGAATGATTTGCCATGTAGGCCTAAATAGGTCATAAGTCTATCCATAACAAAAGCTACCCGAGCGAGATATCCACTATCTTCTAAAAAAGATAATAATAAAAATAAGATAAATATATTTGGAAAAAATATTAATACAAATCCAACTCCACCAATTATTCCATCACCCAAAAACGAAGCTAACCAAGATGGCTTTAAGTTATTATCTATATAATTAGATAGATCTGCAAATCCCATATCTATTAAATCCACAAACGGTTGGGCTATAGTAAAAGTTAGTTGAAATAAAATCCAAATGACCATTAAAAAAATAGGCATTCCAAAATATTTGTGAGTTACTACTTTATCTATCATATCTGATAGATAAAGACCATTTTTTTGTGGTTTTACTACATATCTTGATAAATATTGTTCAATAATTTCGTATCTTTTTTCTGAAAATTCTATTTCTGTATTTTGGTCAGTTATTTTTTCTTTTAAATTTAAAATTTTATCTTTATTTTTGAATTTCTCTATGGTTTCTATTACTTTTTCATCATTTTCTAATATTTTTATTGCAAGCCAACGCTTTGGATATTTAGAATTTTCTAATAATTTTTCTATCTTGATAATTTTTTTCTCTAAATCTTTTCCAAAATTGATACCTACTTTTTGTCTTCTGTCTTCCTTTGAAACTTCTAAAATTTTAGAAAGTAGGTTATCAATTCCTTGTTTTTTTGAAGCTACTATCGGTATTATTGGAATATCTAAGGCATTGGACATTCCTGGAATATCTATATCGATTTTTCTTGATTTTACTAGATCATACATATTTAGAGCTAAAATAACTTTAGTATCTAGTTCCAAAAGTTGGGTGGTAAGATACATATTTCTTTCAATGTTTGTAGAATCAATGATATGGACTACAACATCTGGATCCTCATCCAGGATATAATCTCTTGCTACAATTTCATCAATACTATATGCAGTTAGACTATAAGTTCCTGGTAAGTCTACAATATTTAGTTCATTGTTTTGAAATTTACATTTTCCTTCTTTTTTTTCTACTGTTTTTCCTGGCCAATTTCCTATATGTTGGTTTAATCCAGTTAAGGCATTAAATACCGTTGTTTTTCCTACATTTGGATTCCCTGCTAAAGCTACTTTAATTTCTTTCATTTTTCCCAGATGTTTAATTTAGAATTATGTAATTTTTTCTAAAAAATAATAGATTTATCTAAATAAAATTAAAAAATAGGCTCTACCAATATCTTAGATGACATACCACAACCCAGTGCCACCCGAGATCCTCTAACATTTACAATAATAGGCCCTCTGAGTGCTCCATGTACTACTTCAATTTCCGAACCATAAGTTAGACCTAAACAGTTTAATCTTCTTTTGAGTCCGCATCCACTATGAACATCTATAATTTTTACACATGTTCCACTATTTACATGATTAAGTGGAATATAATTTGTAGTCTTATCTAAAATCTTTTGTGATAATACATTTTCTCGTGCTGCCATATCTATCCCCTACCTCAATTATAATTTATCCGCATGATGTCGGTTTTAAATTTTTTGGTAAACCGAACACTTTTAGTTGTACCTATATTAGTTATCATCCTTTATAAATATTTCGCATACCCTAAAAAATTTAGGGGAACCTAATTTTTTTAGTAAATATTTTAAGTTAATCAGACTAAAATAATATGGAGTTTTTTGTATGTTATCTCAATCAGTAGAAGATTATCTTGAAGCAATATATCGGGTTATAGAGAAGAAAGGTTATGCAAGAACATCTGATTTGGCAAAAAAACTTAATTTAAAACCATCTAGTGTTACTGGGATGTTTAAGAAATTATCTGAAGCAGGATATGTTAATTATGAGAAATATGGTGGAATAACACTTACTGAGAAAGGTCGCGTCTTGGCTCATAAAATTGATGGTAGACACAAAACTCTAGCCCGTCTTTTGAGTATTTTTGGAATACCCAAAGATATCTCAGATGAAGATGCATGTAGAATTGAACATAATGTAAGCAAAGAGACTATTAATACTTTTGAAAAAATGTTAGAATTTATGCAACAGTGTGAAATTCATCCTAAGTGGCTTAAACATTTTCAAATATTTTGCAAAGAGGGCAGATGTCCTTAATTTATATCTGATATTGTCAAAAAAGAAGCCCATGCTGCTTTTTGTGAGTTAATTTCTGAATTATCAGTTCCTATTATTACTACATCTCTATTATTTAATTTGAATTTAGATTTTATCTCTTTTGAAACTTTGGGATATAAATTAGAAAGCTTATGATTGTCTGGTGGGAGATATAAATCATTATTTTGATAAATCAAAGTTGTAGCACCCAAAGTATCTGCTTTAATCGCTGCATCTCTTTGTTTCATTCCGTTTGTAATTTTTTTGGCACTATTTTTTGTCAAAATTGCAAAATCAT
>CAYQAE010000001.1:27930-28464 GCA_964415445.1 uncultured archaeon
GATGCATCTATTTTTGAATAAGCAGGTAGTTTTATCTCAGAATTAATATGGTGTCCACTTTTGATAGATTTAATTAAATTTTTTTCTTTTAATTTTTCTAGATGGGTTCTAACTACTCCTTCACCAATATTTAGTTTTTCAGAGATTGCTTTTCTGCTTAAATATCTATTTTGAGAAAGTAAATTTAGGATCAAAGTTTCATTAATATTCATTTTTCTATCAAGTATTTAGTTTATTCTTTGGCAAATAGAGTTTCTGTTAGAACGTCCAATAGATTAACATGATTTAAATTCCCTGTTTTTATAGCTTCAATTGTAGATTCTCTCTCTTGTCTTGCTAATTCTTCTAATTCGCCTTTGTCCAACCATATACCTTTACATTCTGGACATTTATCTATTTCAACATCCTTTATCATAAGTATTTCCATATCTTTATTACATAAAGGGCATTTAACTATTCTCATTATGAACCACTACTATTATATATAGTGAAATTGATTTATAATCTTAACTCCTAAATATAGTACAGTTCATT
>CAYQAE010000001.1:28474-29547 GCA_964415445.1 uncultured archaeon
TAGTGATAAACAATCCGAGATTTGTAGAAAATTTATTTAAAATATCAAATCCATTAAATTTAGTTTTGCAACATTATATATGATTTGCACATAAATTATAGATTAAAAAATAAATTAAAAATTTTCACAAAAGTTTTTTTTGTTGTCTATCTTATATTTATTAGATATGTCCATCTCTACTATAAAACCTGCAGAATTTCAAGATTTTGATGATATCTTTTGGCTGCTTCAACAAAAGTGGTCTAATAAAAAGATGGATGAAGACGCTTTTAAATCCATATTTATGAGCGAGATGAATTCTATTTGGAGTGAATATTTTTGTGCTTTGCATGAAGGAAATATAATTGGTTTTTGCTCTATTAAAATTTTGAAATCTTTTCAGGCAGAAGGTCATATTGCTTATCTACAAGATTTTATAATTCAAAGTGCCTATAAAGATCTAGGTATTGACAATGAAATGCTAAAGGCTGTAGTTGTTACTGCAAAAAATAAAGGATGCAAAAAAATCGAATTAAATTCAGATCTTCACACCAAAAGATCAAAGAAATTTTATGAAAATAATGGTTTTACCAAAATTGCATATATCTATTCTAAAGAAATATGAAAATCTTATTTAAATATAGCTATTGTCGATATAGCACCATTTCCAATTGTTACTTTCTTTTGGCTTAATTATTGGATGCCCTGTTTTTTCATAGTGCTTTTTTGCATGCTCACCCACTGATGACTCACAACAACCTACATGCCCGCAAGTTAGACATACTCTTAATGCTAACCAGTTTTGTCCGAGCCTCATGCATTCTTCACAATCTTCTGTTTTTGGTTCTATATCCTTAATTTGATCTTTATGTTTACAATTCATTTTTAGACTTCGCTAATTTTTTTTATAAAATGAATTTATTAGAATAAAAATATTTATTATTGTCTTTAATTATCTCCAAGGTCAATATATTATTTGTAAATTATATTTCATAACTTTTTCATAGCTCGGTATGGCGGTGGGGGGGGTTTTTGGTCTTTTTTTTTTTTTCTATAAAAGACAAGCCGATAAAGACTAGAAAGAGGAAGATAAG
>CAYQAE010000001.1:29557-32019 GCA_964415445.1 uncultured archaeon
CGGTGCTTTTGGCTCTTTTCTTTTTATTTTAGGTTGGATATTATTCATTCTTGTGGGTATAATGTATTATGAATATAATAAAATTTGTAAAGGATCACTTTATGAACAAGAAGCACTACTAAATTTTCTTAGAAAGGGAATAGATAATAAGACCAAATAAACCACATTCTTTGAAAGTTTTTATTAAGCCTCATTTTTTGTTTCTTAGTTAATTTATAAAATGGTTATTGCATTTTTTTTTCCAAGCCACAAATGAGGCACATTTAGCATAATAAAGGAATTTTATATATATGGCGAAATGTTTATATGTTTTATATGATAATTTTATTATTGATATAATCACTATTGTATGGAGGGATCCAAATGGCAAAAGGAAAGAAAAAGAAAGAAAAGAAAGAGAAAAAATAGACCCATTCTAATCTAATTTAACTTTTTTACCTTCTTTTTTTTCATCATTATTTTTATATTAAATTTAGAATATCTTCCATTTTTGCAGTTGCTACACAAATTACAGTATCTGCAGCACCATAATATACAAATAAAGTCTCATCTTTTATTACTGCACCACAGGTAAATGTAACATTTGATACGTCTCCTTCCTTTTCAAATTTCTCTTTAGGTTCTAAAATTGGGTTAGGATGTCTGTAGATTACTTTAGTGGGATCATCTAAATCTAAAAATGCTAGACCTAGGCGATAATACATCTTACTGTCAACTGCATGATATATTAGGAGCCAACCTTTGTCTGTCTTAATTGGCTGTGCTCCACCACCTACTTTGTAATGTTCCCAAGTATTTTCTTGAGGCATCATTATTGGTGTATTATCTCTCCATACCTTTAGATCATCAGAAAATCCAATCCAGATATGTTGTGGGATTCTATGCATCAAGACATATTTATCATTAATTTTTTCTGGAAATAGGGCTGCATCTTTGTTATCTGTATAAGGAAATGGATATGTAGGTTTACTCCATCTCCATCTTTTGTTTAAAAAATCATCAACCGATATTGATGTGAGGCCAATTTGAACTCTCTTCTGCTCAACATACATCCCATAAGTATATCCAAAGGCAGAATAGGTCATATAAATTCTATCATCAATTTGGACTAATCTTGGATCTTCTACTCCAAAGCAATCTATATCTGAATCTGTTCTTGGTCCATAAATAGGATAATCAAGTCTCTCATCAATAGTATATCCATCTTTAGTATTTGCATATCCAAATCGTGATATTCCTCCCCTACATCCCCTTGCTCGATAGATTAGATGAATTTTTCCATCTAAATAAATTGCTCCAGTGTTAAAAACTATAATTGCTTCCCATGGATTTTCTTTTATCGGAGTCAAGATTGGATTTTTTTCATACCTTTTTAATTTAAAAGACATATTATTTCACCTTATAATTTCCTATAAAGTTCTAAAAACTGTTTTGAAACTTCTTTAGCTGAAGTTTTATCTACATATGATTTTGCACTTTTTATTACTTTTTTATACTCTTCATCTTGATTAAATACATGTTCAATTGCCTTAACTAATTCCTTTGTATTAGAATATTTAAAAATCTCATCTTCAAATATTTCTGTATATCGTGTTTCATTTCCCAAAATTGGACATCCCGCACCCAAACATTGCAAAATAGTACTTGCAACCACAATATGAGGTGTAGGTATTCTATAATATAATAGAAGATCTGATGCATTGAGATATTTATATAATCTCTTAATTGATGGTGCTTCTTCACGAATTATCATATCAATTTTCATTTTCTTTTGTAATTTTTTATATTCAAAGATAATTTTGGGATCCCTTGTAAGCACTACTACCAAAGTAGGATAATTTTTGTAAATTTGATCTAATTCACTTATCAATTCTAATACTCTGTTTGAATTTAGACCAAAGGTAAAAATAATCTTTTTATCTTCAGGGAGATTTAGTTCATTTCTCATTTTAATTTTGTCACTATTTTCGTACGATAGAGATGGATATGGAATAATATGTATTTTTTCATCAGGGAAAGCTTGCAAAAGAACATTTTTGTAGCGTTGATCAAAACATACTATTGCATCCCAATCAAATTGATAAAATCCAGGATCAGATGATAGTTGGTTATCATGGTATACTGAAACTGTTTTTGCTTTTTTATTTATGTGGGTATCAAATATCTTTCCTAATTCATTTTTAGGTAACATACCAATATCTTCTGCAATAAATAGATCGTAATTTGTAGTTATAAATGGTTTGGCATCTAATTCAATTGGATTAAATCGAGAATGAGTAAAACATCGAATAACATAATCTTCATCTTCACCTGTAATTTGTGTACCATGAAATGCATGTTCATAGAATGTAAACGCTTTCAATTTATGTTTTTGTCGTACAAACTCTCTTCCAATAAGTTCACAATGTAAGGAGGCACCAGAATCGGTGTTCCAACCGCCCATTATTGCAATGTCCATGCAA
>CAYQAE010000001.1:32029-41477 GCA_964415445.1 uncultured archaeon
ATAGAGTAGAAGTGTTTCCATATTTAATCCTCCCTAGATGTTTATAAGCTCTTTAAACAGATTAACGAACTCTTGTGCAATCTTCTCAGGTGATGTTGCTTTTACAAATTCATATGCTCTCTCCTTTAACTCTTCTTTTTTGGACTCATTTTGAAATATTTCAATCAATTTTTTGTCTAAATCAGCTGTATTGCTGTAGTGGAGAATCTCATTTTTGAAATTGTCAAAATAATCTGAATTCTTTGGAACAAATATTGGACATCCTGTGCCTAGGGATTGATAAACTGTTGTTGAGATCACAGCATGTTCTCTATTTTCAAATTTATGATATACTACAGCATCTGAAGCAAAAAGGTAGTCATCAAATTTTTCAGTTGTGATTACATCTTCTCGTTTGACAAAAAACCAATCAAGATTCATATCTTCTTCAAGCATCTGATACTCATCTTTGCGAATTACTTGCAAAAGAATAGTATCACCACGTAATTCTCTGGGTAGATGTCTATAATATGGTCTATATCCACGATGGGCAAAAGAATAAACTATTTTTTTATCAAGCGGTAGGTTAAGCTTTTTTCGAGCAGCTATTTTATCTCCTTCTCGGATTTTATAGCTAGGAAATGGAATATAGACTGCATCAGGATATACTTTTTTTAGGAAATCTTGTCTGTAATCAAAATATACGATTTTGTCCCAATCAATTTTGTAAAACCAAGTATCTTCAGGTGGTCTATTTTCATGTACTACATGAATTAATTTTGCTTTTTTTCTTAAAACATGTGAGATATCTGCTAATTTATCTATAGGTAGCATACCTAAATCTTCAACTAAAAGAATATCATAATCATTATCGATAAACGGGCGGGGGTCTAAACGTTTGGTATGAGGTCTTGTACCAAAACAACGTATTACAAAATCTTCGTCATCAGCTGTTATCCCATCGCCGTGATAGTCATCTTTATAAAATGTGAAAACAACAATCTCATGTCCCATATCTCGAAATGCTTTTGCAATCGGTTCAGCATGCATAGCAACTCCGCTTGTGGTATTCCAAGCTGCCATAATTCCTATTTTCATATAATTTATCCCCTTTTAATCATCAAAATATTTGAATTAATTTAGTAGATATATAAGGATAAGAAATTAAAGTTTATATAAGAACTAAGGAGTTGTTCTAAAACAGTTTTTTCCTAACCTAAGAATTTAAATTAAATTATTATAATTCCTCAAAATTGGCAACCTTTGAATTATATTTATAAAAAAATTAAAGAATTCATTATTTATTTTTCAATATCTATATACAGATCTTGTTCATCTATAGTTTCTGTTTCTCTATCTTCTTCTGATTTTTCATCTTTATATTCTATTTCTTTTTCTTCTTTATATAATGCTTTTACCTCTTCTTTAAGTATTTCTTTCATATCTTTTATTGATTGATCAACCTTCTCTTTAATCTCCTCTATATTGACCTTGATATCTATTACATCATGCTCTTCTTTACATCCTTGTTCATATAGTTGATCTAAAACAGCTTCTTTACTATTGAATAATTCAAATACATATTCAGAATTATTTATATTATCTTTTTCAATTGCTACTATTTTATCTTCATGTGGGACTAAAAATATCTCCTTTGTTTTTTGAGATACGTCACCATTTTCAAAGTTAATATATTCTTTTGTAAACAGATGAATTTTTTCGTCTGATGTAGGTTTTGGGTTGGGTTTTTGAAGCATATATTTTCAAATACACTGCACAAAAAAAGTATTTTATAATGTATTATAAAAAATACAAATAATTATTCCAAAAATATTCAAAAACTAAACTTGTAAAAAAATTAATTTTTACATCTCATCTAAACTTTCAATACCTAAAAGATTCAAACAAGAATTTATAACGTTTTTAGTCAAATTTACCAAAAATAAACGAGATTTTTTAATATTTTGATCGGATTTCAACACTGGATTTTTTAAATAAAAAGTATTAAAGTTTTTAACTAAACTAATACAATAGTTGCAAAGCAAATTGGGTTTTAGATTAATTGCAGCTTTTTTTAAGATATCAGGATATTTACTTAATATTTTAATTAATCTAAATTCTGAGTCTGTTAGGGTATAATTCAGGTTATATTCATCAGATTTTTCATTTTTTAATATACTACAGCATCTAGCGTGTGCATATTCTATAAATGGTATACCTTGCTTTTCAAAATCTAGGGCTCTCTCCCAAGAAAATACTATTGCTTTCTCAGGTGAAGTTGATAGTATCTCAAATTTAATTGCACCTATTCCTAATATTTCTGAGATCATTTTCTTTTTATTCTCATCTAATTCGGATCTTCTTTTTTGCACTTCACTGTATGCGCGTTTTGTAGCCTCATCAATAAATTCATCAAGATAAACTCCTTTACCTTTTCTTTTTGACATTTTACCTGAAGGTAGGGTAATATGTGAATAAAAAACAGCTTGAGGTAAAATTTTTTGCTCTAATATTTTTAGACCACAAACTAATTTATTGAAAGCTACTTTTTGATCTTCACCTAAGACATCTACTACTTTTTTTGCGTTTTTTAATTTATATAGATGATATGCAATATCTCTTGTAGTATATAAAGTAGTTCCATCCGATCTGAGTATTATAAATCGTTCATCAATTCCAAATTCACTTAAATCAAGATAGATTGCTCCATCTTCTTTTTTTGCATATTTTGAATTTTTTAGTTTTTCAACAACTTTTGCCACTGATCCATCCTTTAGAAAATCGCTTTCATAAATAAATTTGTTATAATATACATTTATTCTTTTGAATGTCTCTTTCTGTCCATATAGGCATAAATCTACTACTTTTTTAAATTTAGATTCAATTTCTGTCTCCATTTTTTCATATTTTTTTAGATAATCTATAGCCCTATCTTCTTCAATTTCAGTTGACCTTCTATAAATTTCACCTAATGCTTTATCCTTTTTTTTACTCTCATCTATTTTATATTTATCTAAGGCTAAAACTAAAAAAGCAACTTGCTTTCCCATATCATTAATGTAATATTGTACTTCTAAATCATAATTTACCGATTTAAATATCCTAGCTAGACTATCTCCTATCAAAACATTTCTTGCATTACCTATATGAAGCTGGCCAGTTGGGTTTGCGCTAGTATGCTCAATTATTAGTTTTTCTCCTTTTCCTATATCTATTTTTCCAAAATCAGATTTATACAATTTAAAAACCAATTTTGAATATTCATTTTTGTCTAATACAAAATTAATGTATCCACCTATTGCCAAATATTCTTGAAAATATTTATTTTTTTTAATTTTTTTACAAACATCTTCTGCTATTAATTTAGGGCCTTTTCTAAATGTTTTAGCTAGGGGAAAACAAACTGATGAAGATATGTCTCCTTTAATATTTTCAGGAACATCTTCTATATCTAATTTGTGATCTTCTACATTAAATTTATCTAAAGCTTCTAAAATTAATTTTTTTGCGATTTTTCTAATAAATTTGTAAGGCCTATTCAACACTTCTACTTCCTGTATTATGATCTGTAAATACTTTTAGAACTATAAATATATATATACCTAGGATAGAAACAAATATAATTTCAAGTATGGTTAATAATTCTAAATTGGCATGATCGCTAGATATTGCAGAAAGTAACCAAGCAAAATGAACTACCATATAAGCTATAGTATATGGAATTATTATTATATCATGTTTTGTAAGATACATCCTATTCACTTATTTTAAATCTAAGTAGACCTCCAAAACCACCAAAGGATTTTAAAAATTGATTACCTTCTTCGGTTTCAGCTGATACCATCTCAATATCTGTACCTACTTCTTTTGAAAGATCATCACATTCTTCAACAAAATCTTTTATTTCAATTATTTTCATCATTTTTTCTGAACATTTTGGACATTGCATGTCATTTACTTCTTTTTTGAAAGCTTTGAAATTTTTAACAGTTCTTTTTTCTTCGTGTGAGCATGCTCCACATTTTATGGCCACAATATTGTAGTCTATCTCTTCTGAGATAATTAATTTATCTATTGCACCCATTTTAAGAGCTTTCATTACTTCATTTTTACCATAAACTGCAAGACCTTCAGTTGAGACTTCTTTTAAGAATCTTTGAAGTATTTCTTTTTCCTGAGATACAGCTAGATCTTCTAATTTTGTCAATGCTAAATTTACAAGTTCTTTTAATCCACTTTCATTAGTATAGCCTGCATCATATACCCCTAAAATCTTTTTCTGTAATTCATGATGAAGATGTCCTCCATCTATGAATTCATTTTTGGTAGGGCCAGGTCCACCTATAATTATTCCTTTGAAATCTTTCTTATCTAAAAAACTTTGATTCATTGTTTCTGCAATTCTTACATAAAACTCATGAGCAGATATCTCTAAAAGTCTATCAAAACGTCTCGAAGATTGGCCACCGCCTCGAAACTTCCCATGGTATCCTGATGTCATATTTGTGACAACTTCAATTCTTTTTCCATTTAAAAAACCAATAGTGGCTTCTTTTTTATCCATAACTAAAAGTCCAACTACCTCTTTCTCTTCAATTAATTCTTTGAGAGGATCTAGGACAAACTCTTGATCACATCGATATAGTCTAACAGATATTGGTTCTGGAGGAATAATATCCCACAGTTGAATATCAGAATCTCCTTCTTTTTCAGAAGCGTCTCCACAGAATAAAATCAATCCATTTTGTGGGGTTACTTTGAAATGTTTTAGATACCTATCAATACTTTCTAGGGCACTTAGGACATTTTTGCGTGTATTTTTATCTTTGATATTGCTAGCTGTACCAATTTCATTTCTTATCTGTTGCGATGCTTTATTTATCTCATAACCATCAGGAATATATAATGAAATTAATTCAGTATGTCTACCTTTAATATCTTCAAGCATTTCCAATTTCTTACGTAAAATATACTTATTCGTAGCTAAATCAGTCATAAAATAGACTCCTAAAAAAAAGCTATTGAACAACAAGTCTATAATATGTTGCTCTCTCTGCAGTTGGACTTTTTCGAGTAATTCTCAAAACTTGGCCCATTTTGGCTCCAATAAGTCTTACTACAGGATCTTGGAGTTTTATCTTAGGTAATTGTTCTTTTATAATATTATAATTTTCAAGTACCTTTTTTGTATCATTAGTTGATAAAATTTCATGTTTTGGAATCATTTCATGATCTAACATACTAATTTTAAGTCTATCTGCATTAAATAGATCTATATTAGCTTTTTTAGCTTCTTTTTTTGCATAACTTGTAAAAGCAGAATCTGAAACTAATATTCCTTTAGTGGCTTTATCCTTCTTCAATACTTTGACCATATCTCGAACAATAGCTACGCCAACACTACCTTCTTCATCAATATACTTGGCCATTAATTTTTCTTTTTTGCCTTTTTCTGTTTTTTTTGTACCAACTATCCAATCGTCTTTTCTAGTCTTTACTTCATATCCACGGCTTTCTAGCATATTTTTTACTTGTTTTTTAACTCGTTTTGACATCTATTTTTCACCAAAAAGTACTTAGAAAACATTTACTTCCTTTTTCAATTTTTTTATATAGTTTTCGAAAGCCACAATATTTCATGAACATTGTTATTTCATTAGGAGGTTCAATACTTTTATCTGATTTTAGGGCTTCTAAAATCAAAAAATATATTGCAATCCTAAAAAAATTGGCTAAAGATCACAATATTATTGTGGTAACTGGTGGCGGTTCAATAGCAAGAGATTATATTAAAGTAGTTAAAGAACTAGGTGCAAATGATTTTTATGCAGATGAAATAGGTATTCAAGTTACAAGAATTAATGCAAAAGTTTTATTATCTGGTCTAGGCGATTTAGGCTATTTTTGTATATCTAAAGATTTTGATGATGTTAGAGAAGGATCTCTTTCAGGTAAAATAGTAGTTATGGGTGGAACTTTTCCATCAATTAGCACTGATGGAACATCGGCATTAGTATCAGAAGCGACAGGTGCAGATTTATTTATAAATGCAACTTCAGTAGATGGCGTCTATGAAAAAGATCCTAAAAAAAATAAAGATGTAAAAATAATACCAAAATTAACTTATGATCATCTATCTAAAATTTTAGCTTCTAATAATTCTCAAGCTGGAACATATGCACTTTTTGATAGAACAGCGATTGATGTTCTAAAAAGATCTAATATTCCTTGTATAGTTGTAAATGGTTATGATCCTGAAAATCTTATAAAAGCAACAAAAAAAGATATAGGTACATATATCTCAAATTAATTATAAGGAGAGTTGATAGTTTGAAAATACAATCACATCATCATTGTCTAGTATGTGCAGATGCGATACCTTCAGATAAAAGATTTTGTTCGCAAAGATGTGAAGACAGATATGTAGGAGTTCAGAAGAAAAAAAATTTCTTTAACATGCTTCTGATGACTACAATTTTAGTTTGGTTAGTTATCTTAGTATTTCTGACAAGTTAGTCTAAAAAGTTTTATATTATTTAATATGGATGATCTTAAAAAGAGGAGAGTCTTATGGCAAAAAAACTTTCAGAAGTTCGGCAATTAAAAGAAGGAAAATATATTATAATAGATAATGAACCATGTAGGATATTAAATATATCTACATCTTCTCCAGGAAAACATGGTGCTGCTAAAGCTCGTATAGATGCAAGAGGATTATTTGATGATCAAAAAAGAACTATTATTAAGCCAGTAACTGCAAAAATAGACGTTCCTATCATAGACAAAAGAAAAGGACAAGTTTTATCTGTTGGTGGTCCTGAAATTCAATTAATGGATTTGGAAACTTATGAAACTATAGATGTACCTAATCCTGATGGAGTTGAAGTTCAAGAAGGTGGAGAAGCGTCTTATATGATTGTCTTGGGTCGGAAAAAAATAACAGGATCTAAATAACCCAAGGTGTAAACTATTGAAAAAAGTCCATCAAATGGATCCTTCTTCTTTTTTTGATATTAATTCTTTAATTTCTGAGATGGAAAAATCTGGTGTCTTTGGAGCAGGCCGAATAGCACAAGCTTATTCTATTCTAAGTGAGATGTTTGAAGACGATGATTCAACAGTTTTTTTAGGCCTAGCTGGTGCTATGGTTCCCGGTGGAATGGGAAAAATAATTTCAGAGTTAATTAAACAGGGTTATGTTGATGTCTTAGTTACTACAGGTGCGAATATAACTCATGATCTAATTGAAGCATTTGGATATTCTCACAATCGTGACGTTGTAGATAATGATACTAAATTATACAAAGAAGGTATAAATAGAATTTATGATTCTTATTTGAAAAATGAAGCATTTGAAGGATTTGAAAAAAAAATCAATGAAATATTAGATAAAATATTCAAAAATAAATCCAAAATATCTGCAAATAAATTATTGAATGAGATAGGTATGCATTTAGAAGATGAATCATCTATTGTGCGCCAAGCATATTTAAACGAAGTTCCTATTTTTGTCCCAGCATTAACTGATTCTGTATTGGGTCTTCAAATTTATTTATATCTTCAGGGGAGAGATATTGATATTGGTTTTTTCAGAGATTTAAATGATATTATAGATATATCTCACAATTGTAAGAAAGCCGGGGCAATTATACTTGGAGGAGGAGTACCTAAAAATTATATTTTTCAGTCGATCTTGATGTGTCCGAAATGTTTTGATTATGCTATCCAGATCACAACAGATAGGCCTGAAAACGGTGGTTTAAGTGGTGCAACATTAGAAGAAGCAGTATCTTGGGGTAAAGTAAATTCAGAGGCAAAAACTGCTACTATCTATTGTGATTCAACTATTGCTTTTCCTCTTTTGATTAGTAATTTTTTGGAAAAAAAATAATTTTGCTAATTAATTTTATAAGAAGTTAGATAATTTTTTTGCATGAATTTCTAAATCTTTTTCACTGTAGAGCACAAATCGAATTTTTTTGACATATTTAAGTTTTGGGATAGTTTCAATAATAGTTTTAAGTGCTATTTCTGCTGCTTCTTCAATTGGATATCCAAAAGCACCTGTAGAGATTGCAGGAAATCCGATTGAATTTATTTTATTTTTGTCAGCAATCTTTAGTGCATTTCGATAGCAATTTGCTAAAAGTTCATTTTCTGGCTTATCTATTCCATAAATAGGCCCTAAACAGTGAATAACATAATTGTTAGGAAGATTATATCCTTTTGTAATTACTGCGTCTCCTGGCTTGATAGGTGCTAAATGATGACATTCTTTTTCAAGTTCTTCTCCTGCAACCCGATGAATAGCTCCAGCGACACCTCCTCCTATTCTAAGTTCTGCATTTGCTGCATTGACAATAGCATCTATATCTTTTTGTAAGGTTATATCTCCCTCAATACATTGAATTTTTACATTAGATATTGTTTTTTCCATATTATAGACACCTCCATATTTATTTAATTAAAGAATAAAGATAATTTATTCAAAAATACTCTTTACTTGTTGAGATTCTTCTTCAACTTCTCTTTGCATGTATCCTCCAATAACTTGTATGAGTGCAAAAACAAAAGCAGAAGATAATAAATATGGGAAATAATCTTCAGTTATACCTGAAAAATCTTCAAAATCACTTAAAGATTCAAATGTTTCTTGTTCATATCTTTGATCCCAAATGTGACCTTCATCTATAGAATAAGAATACGCACACATATTTGCGACAAAACAGATTGAGAAAATTATTGCAATTCTAAAAGAATATTTTTTTGCTTTAAAGTATATCAATAAAAATAGTATAACCCCTAAAATCCAGCTTAAAAGCATAGTTTCTTGGCCTGCATTTCCTTCTATAAAAGAAGCATACGACTTATCTGATAAATTAAACAAAGAATATGCACTAAAAAGAATTGGAGAAATTAAAACAATTACAAAAGTACTTAATATTAAAGCAATTATCGCTAAAAAATTAACATATTGTTCAACGATAATATTTTTATCCCACCTTTGATTTGTTAGATCTTCTAGTCGTTTTGCAGATTCATCAAAAAAATCAACAAAATCTTCGCCTCTGTCGGTATAATATTGAGTCATAAAAAATAAAAACATCATCAAAATGAAAAAAACTAGTACTAGTTTTCTTTTTCTACATCCTACATATACTCCTATAGTTAGTATTAATATAATTAGATATACAGTTATATAATTTATAATCCTTCTTCTGAATTCAGCATCATGATCTGAAGTTATTTCGAAAAGACCTATTATTTGAATAATAATGCAAAAAAGTATCGATAGGGGTAAAACTTTTTCAGAAGTTTCATATAATTCGACCATAATATCTCACGAGTTATTATTACATTTTAATACTAATATTTCTAAATAATCTTTATTCTAAGATAATGTCTGAAGTTAATGATTATTTTATAAATCGAACAGAAATTATTTAATAGTATTACACCTTACTATTTG
>CAYQAE010000001.1:41487-70088 GCA_964415445.1 uncultured archaeon
TGCTTACCTAAATTGTGAAAAATAAAATAGAAGGTGAAAGATTTTGCCATTACTAAGAAGGAAAAAAAAGCGTGATGATAAAAAAGAGGAAGAGCCACCTGTAGATGATGAAGATAGCGCTGCAGATGCTTTTCAAGTTCAAGAAGACGAAGAAGAAAAATTAACTACACAAACAGCTTCAACAGGGGAAGCCCTTGATCTAGATCTAGACGAAGAGGAAGCTGGAGAAGGTCCAGCAGGAGAAATGCAAATTGATGAAACAGGAACATCTGCAGAAGGCAGTTTATTTATATTAAATCATGTTGAAGATGAATCAATTAAATGTGATAATGTGGGAAATATTTCTGAAAGAAAAGCTAGTGGACAAGTGTGGGTAGATAATGCTTCTAATCAGTCTTCTCTAAAAAATATTACTATAAATCTATCTAACACAGATAATACAACAATTGCACTTGAGGATGTAAAAATAGTAGAATTACAACCACAAATGACCTCATCAGATACTACTCCAATAAATTATGATGTTTCAGATATTGATACAGAATCAGGATTACTTCAAGTACAAGTTGAACAAGGTGTAGTTCAAGATAATTCAAATAACATGGCACAGAATTTTATTTATGGCACACAAACGTATTTGCGAGATATAATTACTGTAACTAATCCAACAGATTTTACTGTGCAAACAGCAACATTCAGTAAAACATATCCTTCTAACTTTACTAATATTGTAATAAAGAAAGGAGAAGGTGCAACAGTTGAAGGAAATAGTGTAAATTGGAGTTTTGCAATTGATCCTGGTCAATCAGTATCTTTAACAATTGATGCTGGAGTTATTCCACGAACTATTGATGGAGTAAATACAGGTAATGCTACATTATCTTATGAATTAGCAGGTACTACTATATCAGGTACATCTGCTACAGCTACAGCATTTTGTGAGACAAATTATGCAGTGGAAAAACAGCAAGATGATAAAGATCCATCAAAATGGATTATAAAATTAGAATTTTCTAATGTAAGTGAATTTCCAACAAAAATTAATAAAATTGCTTTGCATAAAGGCGATATAAATGGTGAAGTTGTCCAACAATTTGTTGATTTGGGTGTAGGTCAACCAGGACAAACTTGGGCAGATTCAGTGGTATTTTTCACAGAAAATATAGATGATGTCCCTACTTTTGGTCTAGATTTTGATTTTGTTGCTGTTCCAGATATACAAACTATTACTAGGGGCAACTATGATTTTACAGGGGTTCAACTACCTGTAGGTAGGGTAAGCATGGCTAAAGATTATGTAGATCCAAATACAGGAGAAGCTGTAGAAGAAGTAATTTGCGGGAGTGATGATCCAATTATAACTAGAATTACAGCTACTAATGATGGAACAGCTGTAATTGATAGATTAGACATCACTGATGCTAGCGCTGATGGGTTTGTTCCACCTAATACAGAAGATACTAATGTATATATTCAAGATTCAGATGTAGCGGTCCCTGCAAAGGTAGCTATGACACCAGATGACCCTAATGCAGAATATAAACACGATCTTCAATTTTTAATTGATAATATGATGGAAAGTATAGGTGGTTTACAACCAGAACAAACTTTAGTTATAGAATATCCAATAGTACCTAAAAAAGCTAGACCAGGAAGAAGTTACAGAACAGTCCCTGAGGGATTAGCAAATACTCAACCAGTAGGTCCAGATATATTAATAGAAGCACCACCAGAGATGGAAGTACCACAATTGAAGGCAATTCATAAAGCAATATCAGTTCGAGTTGAGAAATCAGTTTCTATGGGTGATACAAGTGATCAAATGGCAGTACAGACTAAATATTCTTCAGTAGGCAAAAAAGAAGGCGAAGAAGCTTCTTCAGAAGAAGAAGAAAAAGTTGAAGCAGGTAAGAAAAAGCCACAAGCAGGAAGAATCGATAAAATTTAATCTTCCTTTTTTTTAATTTATTTTAAATCTTTTCTTTTTTTTAAAAACCTATAATGAAAATAATTCTTATTCGCTATGGAGAGGTTTCTCTAAGATCTTACAGATCTAGATCTAAGTATGAAGATGAATTAATTGAAAATATCAAAAAATGTCTTAATGCAAAAGAGATTAGTTTTGATGAAATTAAAAAAGAAAGAGGCCGCATATTTATATCTGGAGAGGATATAAATTTAATTGCAAAAACTGTTTCTAATCTTTTTGGTGTGGTATCGGCTTCACCTTCTTTAGTAGTTAATCAAAACTTAGATGAGATCAAAAAAGCATGTTATATGCTTTCTAAAGATAAATTAAAAGATAAATCTTCTTTTGCAATAAGTTCTCGAAGGACCAAAGATCAAAATCTATCTACTCATGAAATTAATAATGTAGTTGGAGATTTTATATTAAAAAAATCAAATGATGTGCATGTAGATTTAGATAATCCAGATTATAAAATTAATATCGAAGTTAGAGGCGAATATGCCTATATATTTGATACTATATATGATGGCCCTGGTGGTCTGCCTGTAGGTACTCAAGGCAGGGCAATTGCACTTTTATCTGGTGATGTAAATTCATTTTTAGCTATGTATCTAATTTTAAAGAGAGGATGTTCAGTTATACCTATCTATTTTGAATCAGATGATTTTTTAGATAATATTGGCAAAGATAATATAATTGAAATACTAAAGAAAATCTTTGAATATGAATATAGTGGTGATAGACTTGGTTATTTTATTGGTTTTGGATCAATTATGAGAACCATTGAATCAAAAATTGATGAAAATCTAAGATGTATTTTATGCAAGCGAACAATGCTTAAAATTTCAGAAAAAATTGCTCAAGAGACAGATACGCATGCAATTTGTTTGGGTGAAAACATTGGTAAAAAAATGAAGTTTGCCCTAGCTAACCTAAAAATGGTAGATATTTCTGTAAAGACACCTGTTTTGAGACCTTTAGTTGGTTTAGATTCAAATGAGGTAATTAATACCGCTAAAA
Source organism: uncultured archaeon (assembly GCA_964415445.1). Classification (GTDB taxonomy): domain Archaea; phylum CAYQAE01; class CAYQAE01; order CAYQAE01; family CAYQAE01; genus CAYQAE01. The sequence goes on from CAYQAE010000001.1 coordinate 44,477, forward strand.
AAATATTTGGAGATATTTCAAATATGAAAAAACAGACCTGTAGTTTATCTACTAAGACTGATTTATATAAAGATTTTTGGAAGATGGAAGTTACAGAAGAAGATGCAGATCTAGATCTATTTATTAATCAAGCTGTAGAGAAAAAAGAAAAATTTGAGTTTTAGAAATTTTCAAATATTTCCCCAATTGATGCATTATTTGAAGTAGCAGAATCATAGAAATATGATAATTTTTCTGATAAATCTTGGGCCACATAACTTCTTAGAGCTACTTCATAATACTCTTTGTCATCCCAAGCTTCAGATGATTTTATAACTTGTTGATCCAAATAATCAATAGCTTCTTCTAAAAATTCATCTAAAAGAGATACATTTTTATTTTTGAAAGATAAAAACTCTTGATAAGCCAAATCAGCTTCATTTTTTACTCCTTGAGCATTGTTTTTAAGCTGAGTTTGATATTCAGATAAGTTGGTAACTCCATCAGTTGAACTTGCTAAAAAGGAAGAATATTCAGCAATACCTAAAGCTGTAGATCCTATTTCAATACCAATAACTACCATCCCAACTAAAGTATAAATTGATCTATCTCCAGACAATTCTACATAAAATATATCTAATTCACTCATATTTGCTTTCTCTGCTAGTTTATTTACTTGTCCTTCAAAATTATCTAATACTTCATTTATTAAAACTAAACTTACATTATTTGCATTTGATATCTTTTGAAGTTCAGTTGATCCTTCTGAACTATTATTAAATAAATATATTGATGAAAAATTGTTGTATGTATCTACAACTTTATCATAATTAGCAGTTAGATCATCTCGCATCTCTTGCTCTGATTTTAAAATATCTACATAAACTTGGTGACTTTCTTTTAGATCCTCACCTAAAGTGGAGGGGATATATACAAAATCGATAAATAAAAATGAAATTATAAATAAGGCTGCAACATTTTTTCTAGCAGAAGATGATACTTTAGGACTTTTTCTTAATTTGAGAGCAATTGAAATTAAACTTAGAAATAAAATTATGCCTAATGTAGCATAAACACAAGTATCTAGATCTGTGATTACTTTAAATAAAAATCCTTGATAGAAATTATTATGTATATACCAGTGAACTCCAATTGAAGTTAGCCAAGCTCCTGGTGATATAATTATTTTGGCATATTTACTTACAACAAATGTAGATGAACATCTTGTTATTATAGTTGATGAAAAAAAACTTAAGATAAGTAAGGTTATACTCTCTTGAAAATCAATTTCCTTTGCCGCTGCCTCTCCAGTTTCAGTTACAGATCCAAATAGTTGGTTTTCACCATTTGCTAGTTGATAATTTATTGCAATCTCCAGTAGGGCAATTATAACAGTTGCAAATACTTGCACTGTTAATATTATCGTAATGAATGCAATTAAAGCAACAGTAATATCTTTTGCATGAGATACTTTGAAATTGTGTAAGGGATATCGACAAACTCCACAAAACCGAGAATTAGCTAGGTTTTTAGTACCGCATTTTGGGCATTTCATTGATATACAAAAGATGGAATAAGATTTAAAAACTAGGTTTGATGTTTTTGAAATGGTGGTTTTGTATGGCAGAAAAGATTAGTTGTGAGTTAGTTTCTTGGGATGATGTTTATTCAAAATGTCGGGCATTATCTGATAAAATAAAAAATTCTAATTGGCGTCCAGATACTATAGTTGCAATTGCTCGTAGTGGATTTGTGCCAGGAAGAATATTATCTGATTTTTTAGGTGTAGCGGATCTTGTAAGTTTAAAAGTGGAACATTGGCTGGATACAACAGCCCAACATAAAGATGAAGCAACTATTCCTTATAAAGTTCCTTTTGAAATTGATTCAAAAAAAGTATTAGTTATCGATGATATTGTAGATACAGGAAAAAGTATGGATGAGACTGTTAAATATTTAGAAAGATACAATCCTAAAGAAATAAAAACTGCAGTTATGCAATATTTAGCGGCTTCAAAACACGAACCACATTTTTATGCTACCAAAGAAGAAGGATGGACTTGGTTTGTTTATCCTTGGAATTATATAGAAGATTCATGCAATTTAGTTACTAAATTATTTGAATCAAATGATAATTTATCTCCAGAAGATATAATTCCACTTATGAAGGAAAATTATAATTTAGATTTCACAGATAAAGATGTAAATGAATGTTTGTGTGAATTAGCTCTTAGAAAAAAAGTAAAACAGGTAAAAAACAAATGGAGAAAAACTTAAGGTGTTAGAACATGTCTGAAGCAGAGATAGGTATTTTAGGAGGATCTGGTCTATATACTCTATTAGATGATTGTGAAGAAATAGATATAGATACACCTTATGGCAAACCTTCAGATAAAATAGCAATTGGAGAAATGTCTTCAAAAAAAGTTGCTTTTATTCCAAGACACGGAAAAAAACATTCACTACCTCCACATTCTATTCCATATAGAGCAAATATCTGGGCCCTACATAAATTAGGTGTATCTCGTATAATTGCTCCTGCTGCTGTAGGTAGTCTGCAACCTAATATAACTCCAGGTACATTTGTTATTTGTGATCAATTTGTAGATAGGACAAATTCAAGAAAAGATACATTTTATGATGGTGCTCCAACAACCCATATTGCAGGAGCTGAGCCATATTGTCCTATTTTAAGGGAAGTAGCATATAAATCCGCAAAAAAATTGAAAATAAATGTAGAAAAAGATGGAACAGTAGTAATTGTCCAAGGTCCTCGATTTTCTACAAAGGCAGAAAGTATATGGTTTAAGAGTTTAGGTTGGCATGTTATTAATATGACCCAATATCCAGAAGTGGTACTGGCAAGAGAATTGGAACTATGCTATGTAAATGTTTCTTTAGTTACAGATTATGATGTTGGTTTAGATGATAACCCAGATATAAAACCAGTTAGCAAAGATGAAGTAGTAAAGGTGTTTTCTCAAAATATTGAATCTGTCAAAAAATTACTTTATGATATTGTAAAAAACATTCCTGATAAGAGAAATTGTTTATGTTCTCATGCTTTATCTGAAGCTAGATTTTAGCTACATCTTTTGTCCTGCTTCAAATAATTTAACATCAGGATATACTTTAATACCGTCATTATTAATACTAAATGGAATTGAGTTCATTTTTTGATTAGTTCCACGCATTTTATCAATATGTAGTAATCTAAATGATCTATCTTCTTTTCTTACTAATTCTAATGTAATTAGACCATCAACTAAAAATGGTAGGAAATCACATTCACCAGTATCTTCATAGATTAGGACTGAAGAACAATTTTGCTCACCTAGAGCAATTGCAAAATCAGTCAGAAATTCTCTGGGGTCATATGATTTTAATATATAATCAGAGAGGATAGAAGTTAAAATATTAATAGGATCTATAATTAGTCTATTTATTTCTCTGCTTTTTACAATATCCATTACACTTTTTACAACTAATTTTGGGTCTCGAGTTGTTATTTCACTTGCAAGTTCTCTTCTACTTAGAAAAAATATATTTGAAGCTAGTTTTGAGTCATCTGCTTTGAAAAAAGAAAATCTTGATGCAAATTGAGATATTTTTTCTGGTAAATCTGATAGTGACAAAAATAAACATTGTTCGCCTTCTTTGGCGCCATCAAAAAGATATTGCAAACCAAAAGTAGTTTTACCTGTTCCAGGGCCGCCTTGAATCAAAATTGAACTTTTTTCAGGGAGACCTCCTTCAATTAACTCATCAAATCCCACAATCCCTGACGAGATACGTTTGAAAGCAGCCAATTATAACACCAACTTATAATAACTCTATTATATTTATAAATGTTTTTCAATACATTAAGTTATCATTTACTTATTTTTGAAGTTTTCATATTTCTTTTAGATTCAAAAGGTTTTAAAAATTCAGATAATCAATTCTTTTTTGGTCTAATTGAAATTAAATAATAGAAATATTTTATTTTTATTCTCTATTTTAATATTTTCTATAGCAATAACCTATATTTACTTTAAAGGGCCAATTCGAGGCGATGAAGAAGAATATGCAAACATGGCCTATATTTTAGTAGAAGGAGATGAAAAAGATTTTTGGCATCTTAGGAATTATTTTTATCCTCTAATTATAGTTTTAGGTTATCTTCCTGTAAGCATTTTTATTAAAGATCCAAGTTTGGATAATTTTATTGTAATCTCTCGTATTATAAATGTTTTTTTTGTAATTGGATCTATGTTTATTTTGTATTTGATCTTAAGAGAAAGAAAAAATAATTTGGCTTTATTTGCTTCTTTTTTGTTTTCTCTCAATTGGCTTGTGATATATTGGGGTTTTAGATCAACTACTCAATCTCCTACTATGTTTTTTTTATTTTTCTGCATTTATTTTTTTCAAAAAAATAAGTTTAGTTTTGACTTCTTATCTGGTTTTGCCTTAGGTTTAAGTTTTGCGTGCTGGTATGGAGTAGGTATTTTAATTATACCTTTGATATTATTTTCTAGATCGTATAAAAATATTTTATATCGATTATTAGGTTTTTTAGCTGTTGCAATTTTATTTATTGGCATAATGGATTATTTTACTTATGGTAATTTTTTAGAATCTGAAAGAGAGTTTTTTGAGTTTAATATAGTGGAGGGCAAAAATTCACAATGGGATAACATATGGGATTCAAAGCCGTGGTATTTTTATTTCACAATTTGCATATTTACGACTTTAGGTCCCTTTGTAATATTTTATTTTTTAAGTTTTCAGATCATAAAAAAAGATGATTATCTGCTTAATTTTAATCTTATATCTTCTATTTTATTTTTGATTATATTTACAATAGTTGAACATAAAGAATATAGATTTTTTTTACCTTTTTTCCCTCTATTTTTAATTCCAACAATTTTAAGATTAGAAAAGTTTAATTGGCCTAAAAAAATTCTTTATTTAATAGCTATGATCTATAATATATCAGCTTTATTCATAATTTTTGTTACAAAGAGGTTGATAATCTAAAATTATTTTCCAATTTCAATTAAATCATTTACTATTGCAGATGAAGTCTCAAGTTGTCCTGCACCATAACCTACTAAAGTTATATCACCAGTATAGTCTGTTTTTATTGTTATGGCATTCAGTACTCCACCTACGTTTAGGGGGTGATTTTGAGGGATTAATTTAGGTGCAATTTCAATTTCGTTGTCTGTTATCTCACCTACTAATTTTACTACAAATCCTTTTTTCTTAGCTAGCTGCAGAAATTCAGGGGTAATTTTTGATATACCTTCTACTTCAATATCTTTATAAGATACATCAATCCCAAATAATTCATTAGCTAAAATCACAACTTTACATGCAGTATCTACTCCATCTATATCGTAAGATGCATTTTTTTCTGCTATTCCCATCTGTTGTGCTTCTTTTAAGACTTGACTTAGTGGTGCATTTTCATTGCTCATCCTAGTTAATATATAATTTGTAGTGCCATTTAATATGCCCATTATTGATTCTATTTTGTTACATTTAAAGTATCCTCTAGATAGGCTCATAACAGGAATACATCCTCCAACTGCAGCTTCATATCTAAAATCCAAATTATTTTTTTTAGCTAAAGCAATTAATTCACTATATTTTAGAGCAAGAGGTCCTTTTGATGAAGTAATTACATGTTTTTTTGCCTTAAATCCTTCTTTAATATTAGATAAGGTAGGTTCTCCGGTTTCAATATTGGTAGGTGTTACATCAATTAAAACATCTGCATCAAGATTTCTAATATATTCATGAGTTTTTGAATTTAGATCAACATTTGGGTGTGATTTAAGATTTCCTTTTTCTTTTTTCAATTTTAATACTTCTTCTAAATTTATTCCCTCTTTATTTTTTATTGCATGATCGATTTCACATATACCCACTACTTTTATGTCAATACCTTGATCTTTAATCTTTTCATGCTTTTCATGAATAATCCTAGCTACACCCTCTCCTATGACACCAAATCCTACAATAAGCACTTTCATTTAGTGATCACCTAAAGACCAAATTATGGTTAAATCCTTCTCTTTTGCAAGTTTGTATAATTCTTTCTTTAGTTTTTTAAAATAATTCATCTCTTCAAGTTCTATAACTAATATTGCAGATGATTCTTTTTCAATTTTGGGCATAGAAAGTGATATATTTACTACTTGAGAAAAACCTAAATTATCAATTCTCTCTATTGTTTCTTTAAGATCAGTATGGACGATATGCCCCAAAAGTCCTAATGTAATACTCTTTGCAAGAGTTCCTTTTCCAATACTCACTACTCGAATGTTTTTTTTATCCAATATATCTAAGATCTTATTTAATGCTTCATCATTGGTAACTTCTAATTTTATATTAACAGGGATATCTCCTGTGGGAGTTTTATTCTTATGATGGTGAAGTACACTTATTACATTTCCACCTAAGTCTGCTATAGGTTCTAATGTATCTAAAAGCTGTCCAGGATGATCTTTTAACTCTAAATTCAGATTAACTTCCATCTAATCCCTCTATTTATTGAATAAAATCACCATATTTTTTTAAATAAGGAACTAATCCTCCTTCATCTAGTATTTTTTGCATAAAATCTGGAATTGATCTGCACTTAAGTTTGATATTTTTTGTTTTATTATAAATTATTCCTTCTTTTATATTTACTTCTAATTTATCATTTTCTGAGATTTTTTCAACTTCATCACAAATTATCACAGGAAGTCCGGTATTTATAGCATTTCTAAAAAATATTCTTGCAAATGATTTTGCAATCACAGCAGAAATATTAGCATGTTTAATAGCTAGAGGAGCTTGTTCTCGAGAAGAACCACAACCAAAATTTCTATAAGCAACAATGAAATCACCTTTTTTTATCTCATCATAGAAATTTGGCCTTATATCTTCCATAATGTATTTAGCAAGTTCATTCATATCTAATGTTTTAAATTTATGCCTACCTGCTATTATATAATCAGTATTAATATCATCCATCTCAAATACACGAGAGAAGCCAATCAATAAATTCACCTACTAATATTTGGCATTAGCCACATATTTATAAAACATATTTTTACATCTCAATAATACTTAATATTTAGTTGATAGTTTGGTAATATATTTTATAAAATTAAATAAAAATAGTAAATTTTAGTTATTTTGTCAAATAAGAGTTCATGTTTTGTATTTTTTTTATTATTCGAGGGTATTGCAAAATTAAATATTTCTTTCTGATAATAGTAGTTATCACTGTTTGAATGTTGGGGTAATGTAAGATTTTTTCATAGTTGGGTGCTATGACTTACATTACCTTTTATTTTCTATTATGCTAAAGCACATGATTCCGTTAATGTTGTTTGATTTGGTATAGGATTTTATATATTGTATGTGTGTTGTGCCAACGAACCCAACAAAAAAGAAAATTTTGTGATACTTATTGATAAATTTCAATTCTATTTTAGTCCGATTTAAACTTTAGTAACTTTATCTGAACTAGAATAATGATATTCATTTCAATTCTATTTTAGTCCGATTTAAACATTTGCCCATCCACCTATTACAATAATATCTTCTTTAATTTCGTTTAATATCTCCAATGATTGATTTTCAATGTCTTCAAGAATTTCAATAGGCAGATCCTCTAAATTCATAATGCTCTAACTCCATGCTTTATTGTACCCAAGTCTAGATGAATGTCTAAATTCCATTTTTTTTCGTATTTTTTCTCCCAGCCTTCTTTTGGATAATTTTTTTGAGATTTTAAAAATATCTTTTTCCTTTTTGTTATATGTTTTTGAAATAATTCAATAATTTGGGATTCGACTAAAGGATTAAGCTCATTGATGATATCTAAATAAGCACCAACAATATTTATTAATTCTTGTTTTTTTGCTAGTTCTAATAATTTGTTATAATCTATCTTTTTAGATCCTATTAATTGTATGCATATATCTTCGACACCTTCTTGTGTTTGAATTTTCTTTAAAAATACATCTTCAATTGATGGGTGATGTTTGAAGCTTTCGATAATATTTAACTTAGTATCTCCTAATACCAATAATTGAGTTCCTTTAATTGTAAAACTTTTATCAATTAGTGAATATAAACTCTTTTCTACTTCAGAAGAATCCATAAATTGTAAATTGAATGGTGTCTCACCTGGTGTGTAAATAACTTCAGCTTCTTTTTCTTCTAAATAATGTTTAATTTGCCAAAAAAGGTCATTTTCTTTGTTTGCGATCATAATTTTTGGTTTTCTTTTAATATATGTAACTAAATTTGCTTGATCTAGGAAATTGATAATTTTTTGAATCCATAGATAAGATAATTTAGTTTCCTCTTTAAGATCTTTTAAGGATTTTTTAGAATCTAGGGATTTTAGAATTTGAATTGTGCTATCTCTTAGAAGAATCTCTGGATCAATTCCATTAGTTAATGCAGAAAGCGTAATATCTCTCCTTTTTTGCGCTTTATATGTATCAGCTACTTTTAGGGTGATATTATTTTTTTTTCTCTCTTTTATTACTAAATTTTTATCTTCTAATTTATCTAATGCTTTATAAATAGTATATTTACTATATTCAAGCTTTTTTATAAGGTTTGGTGTGGTATGTGGCTTTATGCACAGAAGTGAAAAAATCGCTGTTTGTGATTTCATATTATATATTTATATTACTACTACTATATAAAGGTTTAGTAATTTTAGTATAAAATAGTTTAAACATTATTAAAATTATAACTATTATATCAAATTATCATTTAATTTATCTAAATCATATTCAAAAGTATATTCAGCATTTATAACTCTAATAGAATTTCCAACCAATTCTATTTCCTCTATTTCACCTTTAAACTGATAAAATTTTGCATGTGAAATTAATATAAAATGGCTATACAATTCATTGAAACCTTCAGAAGTTAATTTATGTTTATTAGTGAATCTTGGACTCTTTTTTAAAATATCTAAAAATTCTAAATAATTTATTCTTTTGTTATTATAAATAAAATCCTTTGGTATTGCCCCTACTTTTGGATTTTCTATTATTCTCGTTTTAAAATTAGATATACCACTAGAATCTTCATCGCCAAATCGATCTATTGGGGTTTTCCCAAAAATAAGATCTTCTTTATATGGATTTTCAAAACAAACTTGATCATTAAAATCCTCAAATATTCCATTTATGTCATAGACTTTATTCATTATTTTTTTGCTTAATTTGAAATTATAAATATTATTATTTTTAATTTCAGTACGCGTTCGATCAATTATTTCTTTTGTTTTTGATTCTTTTCCATCTGAATATGGAAAACATTTTTCTCCTGTATCAAAAACATAAAATATGTAATTATAATTTTTTGGTTTACTTTTACATTGTTCACAATTACAATGTCTACTTTGGAAATTTGATTGCTTTCGATGCAATCGTCCTGCTCTTTGAATTAAAGAATCAATGGGTGCTAAATCAGAGATTATAACATCAAATGAAATATTTAAACTTATTTCTACAACTTGAGTGCCTATAAAAATAAGTGGTTTATTTAAATCTAAATTATATTTTTTGCAAAGGGATATTTCCTCGCTTTCTATGGTTTTTTTAAGGTTTTTTTTGTTAAATATTCTTAGTATTTTTTCCATGAGAATAATAATTATGAAAAGCTTTCTAAATTATTTTTTAAAATTCTTATTAAATATGGTTTTTGATAATACTTTTAGTATTATATTTTAGAGCATATAAATGGTTAATTGCCAAATAAATATGGATGTGAAACACTATATGGTAGCAGAAGAGATTCCCAAAGTTTACGATGCCAAAAAATCAGAAGAGAAGTGGTCAAAGTTTTGGTATGATCATGAAATCTATAAACTAGAAAATTGTAATGAAGGCCCAATTTTTCATATTGATACACCTCCTCCCTATCCTAGCGGAGACCTACATATGGGAAATTTTCTCAACTGGACCTATTTTGATATTATAGCTCGATTTAAACGTATGAAGGGATACAGAGTTTTGATGCCCCAAGGTTGGGATGAACATGGCCTGCCTACTGAAGTAAAAGTAGAACAACATCATAATGTAAGAAGAAGTGAAGTAGATCATAACCAATTCATTAAATGGTGTAAAGATTATACAGAAAAATTTATCAAAAAGATGAGATCTCAATTTATTAGAAATGGATTTTCACTCGACTGGACACGAGAATATCGCACTTCTTCTGATGAATATGTTGCTAAAGTGCAACGTTCTTTTATTGAATTATACAAAAAAGGACTAATTTATAGGGCACAACATCCTATTAATTGGTGTCCAAGATGTGAGACAGCTATATCTGATGCCGAGGTAGAGTATACAAAAAGAAAGACTAAATTTAATCATGTTAAGTTTAAATTAGATGATAAAAATATTATAATTGCAACAACTAGACCTGAACTTCTGCCTTCATGTGTAGCTGTGGCTGTAAACCCTAAAGATCTTCGAAATAGTGATTTAATTGATTTAGATTTAGAAGTGCCTTTATTTGGTAAAAAAGTCCCTGTTATTGCAGATCGTGCAGTTGATGCTTCTTTTGGAACAGGCATTGTCATGATATGTACTTTTGGTGACAAACAAGATGTTGAATGGGCAATGAAGCATGATCTAGATATTGTGGAATGTTTTGATGAAAAGGGAAGAATGACTAAAGTAGCCCAAAAATATGAAGGTATGAGTTTGGCTGAATGTAAAGAAAAAATAATTGAGGATCTAAAATCAAATGATTTATTGGTAAAACAAGATGATCTTGATCAAAACGTTGGGATATGTTGGAGATGTAGTGAACCAATTGAGATATTAGAACGACTTCAATGGTTTGTTAAAGTAAGAGATTATAAAGATAGGCTCCTAGATGAGAATGAAAAAATTAAATGGTATCCTAATTATATGAGACAAAGAATGATTGATTGGACCAATAGTCTAAGTTGGGATTGGGTTATATCTCGACAACGCGTTTTTGGAACTCCCTTCCCTGTGTGGTATTGTAGTAGGTGTGGAGAAATAATTTTACCTAGTATAGAACAACTACCTGTAGATCCTATAAAAGAAAAAATGAAATGTAGAAAATGTGGATCAGAAAATACAAAACCAGAGAAAGCTGGGATGGATACATGGATGGATAGCTCAATTACCATAGCTCATCATGCAGGATGGCCAGATAATCCAAATTGGAAAGAAGCTGTTCCAGCTCAACTACAACCAAATGGAACGGATATCATTAGAACTTGGGATTATTATCTTATGGTAAGACATCTTATGCTTTTTGATAGATCTGCTTTTAAATCAGTCCTTATAAATGGGATGGTGATGGGAGAAGACGGAAGAAAAATGAGTAAATCTCTAGGTAATTTTGTAACTACCCAAGATGCCCTAGATAAATATTGTTCTGATGCACTAAGACAATGGGTAGCATGTGGTGGATCAACTGGATCTGATATTCCTTTTTCATGGAAAGAAGTAAAACATGGATTTAAATTTCTAATAAAATATTGGAATGCACTGCGATTTGTATTTATGAATATTAAAGATACAGAATTTAGTGAAAGTATTGATTTAAAACCGATAGATAAATGGATTTTAAATAAATTATATCAGGTTATCAATTTAGCAGGGAATTATTTAGAATATTGTAATTTTAATGAAGCTCTAAAGACAATCAGAGCATTTATTTGGCATAATTTTTGTGACGATTATATTGAATGTGTTAAATATAGACTTTATTCTAACATGGAATCAAAAGAGGCATCTCAATTTGTTTTGTATAAAGTTGTTAAAATTACTCTAAAGTTGCTTGCTCCTTTTGTCCCCTTCTTTACTGAAGAAGCTTATAACTCGTTTATAAATAAAGATTACAAAAGTATTCATCTCGAATCTTGGCCTAAGGGACAAAAAATTGATAAAAATATTATTGAAGAGGGTAATTTAGCTCAAAATATTATCTCTTCAATTAGAAAATATAAATCAGATAATTCAATCCCACTAAATAGAGAAATAACTCAAATAAATATTTATTCTGACAAAAAACATACTGAGGTCTTAAAAAAATTCAAAGAAGATATAAAAAATACCTCCAATGCCAAAGCTTTGGAAATTTTAGAAGGTAGAGGAGATTTTGAAGAGAAAATAGTAGAAATTAAACCAAACTATTCCAAAATTGGTCCTAAATTTAGATCTAAGGCTAAGGAAGTTATTAATTATTTACAAAATTTAAATTTAGATGAAATAGACTCAATTGAATCAGGAATTGAGATAGAATTTTCAGATGGAGACAAAGATACAATAGCGAGAGAAGATATCATTTTAAAGAAGGCATTTTTAGAAAAATCAGGACAAGAAGTAGACATTATTTCAGATCTAGATTTTGCAAAAATTGTAATATCTATTTAATCTTATTTTCGCCCTCGTAGTGTAGTTCGGCCAATCATTCAAGCCTCTCGAGCTTGTGACCCGGGTTCAAATCCCGGCGAGGGCACCAATTTATTAATAAAAAAAGAAAAAAATAGTGTTTTTGTGGCGAACTATTTGTCCGCCACGTATGCTGATGCTTAAGCAGATAATTTAATGTCGCCAGCTTTAACGGTCTTTCGTCCGCTATGTCTAGCGAGTTTTACAGCTTTTTCGGCAATTGCAGTGCCTTTAGCTTCGATAGCATCTGCTAATGCTTTGATCGCATCTTCTGCAATTCTTTTTGCACCAGCATTGTCGATTATTCTCCTAACTGGAGCTAGTGGTAATTCACTCATTTAAATCTCCCTCAATATAAGTATTAATACTACGAAACATATTTAAATCTAAGTATGCTCATGACACCTAAATTCAATGAAAATTTTAAAGTTGGAATAATTTCATATAATATATACTATTTTTGTAACAATTAATTCCAAATTTTTGAAAAAAAAGATATTTTAGAAAAATAAATCTAAATTTCATCTATATCTAAAAATGATTTAAAATTCTATTTAGATTAAAAAATTAATTATAGATATTTATATTAATTTTAAAATCTTCTTTTAATACTATAACTAAAATAAAAATTCAAAAAGATATTAATTTATCAAAGGAAGTAAAAAGAAAATATCTACAAAATTAATTAAAAAATAATGAATGTTTGAGATAACCATGTCTTTTTTTGAAGATATTCAGTCATCCCTAGGAAGTTATGTAGAAGTTTACGGACTTTTAGGTTTATTTATAGCTACTTTTTTAGGTGGAACATTGGTACCTCTATCTTGCGATGCTTTTGCAGTGTTAGCATTAGGTTTAGACATGCCAATAATCCCAGTAATTTTTGTAGCTTCTTTAGGAACTGCTTTTGGTGGTTTATCTACATTTTTTGTAGGTAGAGCTGGCAGTAATAAATTGCAAGATAGAATTTCAGAAAAAAAGCTAAAAAAATATCAAAGTATATTTCAAGAAAAAGGTGGATCATTTTTGATATTTTTTTCTTCTCTTACCCCAGTTCCTTTTGATCCTATTTCTTTGGCTGCAGGGACTCTAAAGATGCCTATACCTAAATATGTCGCTGTATCTTTTTTAGGTCGATTTGTCAGATATACACTTCTTCTAACTTATGTAAAATATGCAGTTTTAGGTGGAACTACTTCAAGCGGAGCATTATTTTTAGCATTAGGTATAGGTATTTTAATTGCTATTACTTTCTTATCTTTTATAGTATGGCGAAAAATGGGAATAAAAGAAAACACTATTATAGATCGTGCCCTAAATAAAATGGAGAGTCTTATTGGGAATTATGATGATATTAAAAAAAGAAGATCTAAAAATTACACAGATTTGGTAAATAAAGGTAAAAAATTAAGAGAAGAAGTTCGTGATAAAGATGGTACTTAAATATGTTACAACAAAAGATTTACCTAAATTAAATAATTTAGTTGATGAGATGAAACAAGTAAAGGATAAAATTGAAGAAATAAAACAAGGAAATCATATTGAACTTACTGAGGAGACCATAGAAGAAAATTTAATAGGCATAACAAAATCTATGGATTTAGATATCTCTGATTTGGAAGAAGAATTATTTGAATCAGCAAAATCTAATGAAAAAACAGGAATAACTACTTTGTTAAATCTACCTACTGATTTACGCAAAACTGCTCGAGCCGTGCTTAAATTAGATAAAGCTAAAATATCAGATATCTCCAAAATTACTAAAAGATCTGAAGATGCAGAAGAATCATTTGCAAAATCTTTAGTTCATATGGGATATCTTGCAGAGAGAAAAGATAATGAAAATACCTATTTTATGCCATCTCTAGGTAGACGAAAAAAAGGTTTGCCTCCAGAAGTATTTAATACTCTTGAAAATAATACAACTAATTTAGAGAGAGCTATTTTAGATCTACCTACCTCAAAAGAACGTAATATGGTAAAAAATTTAATGGATGGATATCTCACACGAATTAGAAAACTAATACATTAGTTTAATGTATAATATATGCTTTAAATATTATTTATTTTACTTAAGAAACATATATAAAGCTATATAGAGGATGCTAAATGTTATTGTTTCTTTTTTTAAAAAAAGAGAATATAGAAATAGACAAAAAATTATCTGACCTAGTTTTTTAAAGTTATAATTAAAGTAGTGATATATATTGGAGATGATTAAATATGGGTAAAATTGTTTCTATTCATTCATTTCGTGGCGGTACTGGAAAATCAAATCTTACTGCTAATATTGCTTCATGGGCAGCACATAAAGGTAATAAAGTTGCAATCATAGATACTGATATTCAATCACCAGGTATTCATGTTATTTTTGGTCTTTCTGATCAATCAAAAAGTGCAACACTTAATGATTATCTGTGGCATAGATGTAAAATTGAAGATGTAGCTAATGATATAACAAAAGATTTAGGAATAAAAAAAGGTAAATTATATGTCCTACCTGCAGCACTAGAGGCAGGTGCAATTTCTAAAATTTTAAAAGATGGATATGAAGTAGCTCAAATGAGCAAAGGCTTTCGTGACATTATAAAAAAGAAAAAATTAGATTATTTATTTATAGATACTCATCCTGGATTAGAAGAAGAAACATTTCTATCAATTGCTGTATCTGATATATTGCTCATTTTGATGCGCCCTGATGAACAGGATTATTTAGGAACTGCGGTAAGTTTAGAGATAGCAAGGAAATTAGAAGTACCTAACATGCATATGATTGTAAATAAAGTTTTAAAATCATATAATCCATCTACAGTCTTGCGAGAAGTTGAAAAAGCGTTTTCTGTTCCTGTTGTTTCTGTAATACCTCTTTATGATGAGATAATTCATAATGCTTCTAAAGAAATATTTGTTCTAAATAACAAAAAACATGCTTTTACTAAAAATATTGAAGAGATATATGAAGCTTTAGGTACTATGGATTAATCATCAATGTATTTATATTCTCCTTTTTTTCCTGTCTTTTCAACTTTATTTTGTTTCCTAAGTTTTTTTAGAATGTATTGGGCTGAAGAAGTTTTTAGATTAAATTCTTCTACTAAATCTTTTGGATGAATTTTATTTGATCTCTTTATATAACCTTTAATTTCATTCATATCTACTTCTGATTTTCCTTTTCTAAACATATCTTTTGGAAGATCTATGTCTTTTTCTTTGATTTTTTTGATTTGATCTTTTATCTTTAGATATGATCCAGATTTCTCTAAATCATCTGCGGCTTTGGATACTGTTCTTTTTTCTAGACTAATTTGAAATATTTTTCGAGGTATTTTATCTTGAAGTGGTTCTTTAGCATTTTGAAGTGGCAAAAGGGCTACAAAACAAAATAATAAACAAATTGAACTAAGTTGAGATGGACTTAGTCCAAAATCATATCCAAAAATATGTTCACCTGAAGCTAATGTTATATGAGTGGAGAAAGCTATACCAAAAACCAGCCAAAATATAACCCAAGCTTTAGCATAATTTAAACCTATGTTTCTTGATGCTGAAAAATCTGCCCAAATTATCCAAAGACCTACTGAAATTAGGGCACCCCAAGCAAATTTATCTAGTAGAAAAACTAAAAATTTAGCAAACATAGATTCAGAAAACTGAAATATTATATATTCTGTTCCAAATAAAATACATACTATATCTAAAATTTTGCTTCTCCCTATTGTATCGGATAGTCTTCCAAATAAAAAAGCAGATAATCCTATAACTAACCAAGAAAATGATAAAAGATCAATTGAATCGATATATTCTAATAATTTAGAATTTAAATCTGCATAAACTATATTCTGAGTTCCAAATTTCCAAAATAGATTAGATAATAATATTAAACTTAAACTAAGAAGATGTGCAAAATCATTTCCAGATGATTCAAATTCTAATGTTTTAATTTTCCACGGTATAGTAAATATGCTAATAAGTCCCAAAACTAACATAGACACGTATAATGTATATAAACTAGTTTGGCCTAAATCTAGAAGACCAAATAAAATCATACGAATACTCGCAGAAGCTAAAAATATAATTAATAACAACAAACCAACAATTTTTCCACGCTCATGTGGGGATGTTACATCTGAGAAGAACAAAGCTACAGCTAATGAACCAACGCCAAAAGAAAAACTAGATAAAAATAAAAGAGGAAATACTGCATATTTATAATCTGATAGAAAATGTACTAAACTAACTGATATAATTAAGAAAATAAGACTTAAATAGATCAAGCTAAACTTTTTATGTTTGTAATCAGCTAGATACCCGCTGAATAAGAAGCCACACCCTATTGTTATATATCGCAGCAATATAGTTATCTCAATAGATGTTTTTGATAAATTAAATGCTTTTAGATAATATATAAAATCAAATACGTTGATCCAAATGAAATATATACTCAAGAGTATTAGAAATAATCCTTCTCTACTTTTAATTTTCACTCTTAAATCACTAACTGCAAATTTCCAAACCAAACTTTTTTACATGATATGCTCATATATTATTTTATGGCATATAGACCTTATGGTGGACAAGTAATTATTGAAGAAGAAGAAGGTTATAATTCCTTTTTACTATTTTTATTATGTTTATGTGGTTTTTTGCCTGGATTAGTTTATTATTTAGTTTCTAAGAAAAAAAAGACAGAAAGATATATCCCTCCACAATATCCTGCTCGTTATGCCCAATATATGGGACCAAGGGCACCTCTTCCAAAACCTACCAAAAAAGTAGGGGAGGTTGTAAAAATCCAAAGAGGATTTGAAAGAGAGGGTGTATTTTTAAAAATAGGTGTAAAAGTTACAAATGTTGCAAATTTAGTTATTACAGATGTTGCGGTAAAATTAGATTTACCTACTGCTGTAGTTTATGAAGAACCAAAGAGTGGAATTATTAATTTAGGCTCAATAGCACCAAATGAATTTCAATCTGCGGTATTTAAACTTAAACCAACTAGAAGTATTGAAGGCACAGTAAATGGTGTTGTAATGTATAAAGATGCTAAAGGAGATGTACATGTCTCAAAAATGAAAGGAGTACATGTTTCAAATGTAGGTTCATTTTTAACTTCTGAAGGTGTATCTAAAGATGATATCATGTCTAAATTACGCTCAGGTGGATTTAGAAGTAATAAATCATCTATTAAATTCAAAGGAGATGCAAAGGCAGCCTATCAAGTAGCAACAAAACGAGTTAAAGGTTTAATCTTAGTTGAAGAAGATGAAAAAATGATAGGAGATACTTATTTTGCTTATGCTTGTTACATTGGAAAAACTAAGCAAGAAAAATTTGGATTTGCTACAGAAATTACAGTAACAGGAAGAAGCGGTGGCGGAGATAATGTATTAACTATTGCAGTTTACTCTAATGAAGATTATATTCTCAGTGGATTTTTCCAAGAAGTTTTCTCAGATGTAGCTCAGCATGTAAAAGTTATTGAACAAAAACCAGAAATAGCAGAGGCAATATGTCCAAATTGTGGAGGAGAACTAAATTTGGATAAAGCTAAAGATCGTCTAGTTAAGTGTGAGTACTGCGAAGAGATGGTAAAAGTACCTGAATGGAAATCTTAATTTTCTTCTTTAAGGTTAGATCTCTTGAAATTTTTTAAAAATCTAAAGACTTTTGTTTCCGATATTAAACCAATAATTTTATCTCACCATCCAAAATGTGATAAATTCAAAAATCATACTATAAACATAAAAGGAAAAGATATCTGCATAGGATGTTTAGCTTTCTATCCTACTTTTTTTATCTCACTTTTAGTATATTTTATTTTTGGAATTTTTTTTCCACTAACTTTTAGTTTAATTTTAGGTATTTCGATGTTATCATCTATCTTATTCTCTTATTTTGATCTTTTGAAGTCTAAATTTTCAAAATTTTTATCTAAAGCCGTTTTGGCATTAGGTGTATTCTTTATTTTTTCATTTATATATGAAGTAGTTAATTCTTTTTGGATTAGGCTTTTACTCTTTTTAGGTTTTTTTATTGCTTTATTAATCTTAAATTATCTCAGGATTTTAGCAATGCTTACTTTATGTGGAAATTGTGAATTTAGAGACAAAAGTTATTTTTGCCATGGTTTTAGAAAGGTATATACTAATTTAATTCGAGATGGATTTATAAATGCTCCAAAAGGCAAGTGTCCAAATTGTAATGAAAAATTAGATTTAGCTAGTCATTTTAATCAAGATGAATTAATTTGTCCTTTTTGTAAAAAAGTAATTAAAATGCCATAATATCTAGTTTAGCAATTAAATCTTTTTGAATAAATAAAGTTTATTTGATGGGCAAATTAATAAAAGATAATTTTGAATGTTTTTATCTACTTATGCAATAAAATTCGTGAGGTGCATAATTTTTGTATAGAACTTATGAAGAACTTCCTAAAGTTAAATTTCCATCAAATGTAGATGAGATAAATATTTGTGACAGTACTTTGCTTCATGCTTCTCGAATGCCAGGTATTAATATTAAAAAAGAAAATAAAATAACTATGTATGAATATTTGCATAAAATAGGTGTTGAAGCTACTGAAGTTTATTTATATCCTAAAATTGATCAAGGAGCAATTGATGAAATTAGTGATTTTGGTTGTGATAAACCAAAATTAATAGGATCAATCACAGCAAAAAAAGAAGATATTGATTTAGCCACAAAGAAGGATGTTATTTCTGAGCTTTTAATCTCTCTGCCTATATCTGATACTAGAATAAAATATCATTTAAAAAAAGATAAAGATGATATCTCTGATTTTTATTTAGATCTTTTTGATTATGCTCAAGATCATGGTTTTGATGTAAGAATAAGTTTGGAAGATTTAACTAGATCTGATATAAAAAAAGTAGTTAAACCCTTTGTTAAAAAGATTATAAAAGAAAAAAATGATACTATAATACGTATTTCTGATTTAATGGATTATGGGGTTCCTTTTGAAAAATCAGATTTTCCTTATTCGATCCCTAAATTAATTAAGTCTTTTAAAAATTGGGATGTAGAAAATATAGAAATTCATACCCATGATGATTATGGCATGGGTTTTGTAAATACCCTCTCAGCTCTTTGGCATGGTGCGAATTGGGCTGCAATGACATTTTTAGGGGTAGGTGAGCGCGCAGGGACTTCTGCTTTAGAATCTCTACTTCTTTTCTTAAAATATAGAACTGATAATTTAGGTGATAAATACAATTTGAAATATATCACTGATTTTGCAGACTATATGGAATCTGATTTAGGTCTTGTTATCCCGGGTAATAAAGCTGTAGTTGGAAAAAATATATTTTCACATGAATCTGGAATTCACACTGCAGGTGTAATAAAAAATCCTTTTGCTTATGAACCTTATCCTCCTGAATTAGTAGGTGGAAAAAGAAAACTTATTGTAGGGGATTCTTCAGGCGCAGATGTAGTTAGGATCAAAGTTGAAGAGATATTAAAGAAAAAGATGGATATAGATACTAAGTTAGATAAAAGAGATAAAAGAATTGTATCAATTTGTAGAGATATTCAAACTCTATATGATCGGGAAGGAAGAAGATCTGCAATATCTGATGAAGAGTTGCAAAATTATGTAAAGAAATATTTCTTATATGAAAAAGAGGAATCTTAAATGGAGTTAATTGATGATGTATTTAGATTATGATGATCTTCCAAAAGTTAAAATGCTAAAAACAAAAGATCCGGTAATGATTAGCGATAGCACTATTCGTGATGGGTCTCAGATGCCTGGCTTTGTCATGACTAAAAAGAATAAATTAGATATTTATGAACTTCTGCACAAAACCGGAATTGAAAAAATTGAATCATTTCTATTTAATAAAAGAGATCGTGAAGTAGTAAAAGAGATGCTAAATCGTGGACATAAATTTCCCGAAGTTACAGGCTGGGCACGTGCTTCAAAAAAAGATATAGATCTTATAATAGATGCAGATGGAATAGAAGAGACAGGTATTTTGATGTCAGTATCAGATTGTCATATTTTTGATAAAATGAGTAAAAATTCAAGAGAAGAGGCTGAGGAGATGTATCTAGATGCTCTTCAATATGCTAAAGATCATGGCATAAGAACACGTTGTCATCTTGAAGATATAACTAGAGCCGATTTTGAAGGATTTGTAGTCCCTTTAGTGAAGAAAATAATGAAAATAGATTCTAAATCAATTATTAGAATTTGTGATACACTTAATTTTGGTCTTCCTTTCAAAGAAGCAGATCTACCTTATTCTATTCCAAAACAAGTACAAGTTTTAAAGAAAAAAGGAGTAAAAGACATTGAAACTCATGTTCATGAAGATTTTGGCTTGAGTTTAGCTAATTCAATTGCAGGATATTGGCATGGAGCTAATTGGTCGAATATGACTTTTTTAGGGTTCGGAGAACGCGCTGGAAATGCTAATATTGAAAAAATGCTTCTATTTTTAGTACATCGAGTAGGTGGATATGATAAATATAACTTAAGAGCAATGAAAGATTTATCAGTATATGTTGAAAAAGAACTTAAAATGAGAATACCACGCAATAAAGCTGTAGTTGGTCGAAATATTTTTGCACATCAAGAAGGTGCAAAGTCGGGCACAGTATTAAAACATCCTTTTTCATATGAGCCATATCCTCCAAAGATAATTGGAGCAAAGCGAAAACTTCTCATCCGTGAAAATACAAGTTTAGATGTAATTCGTCTAAGAGTTCAACAGATTATTGGAGAAACTTTAGATATTAAAGTTATAATTCCAAAGAAAGATAGGCGAATAAAAGAAATTCAGAAAAAAATAAATAATCTCTACAAAGATACAGGCCGTATATCTAGTATATCTGATGATGAACTTACTAATATGGTTATAAGTGAATTTTTATTCAAAAAACATCTAGGATTGGTCTTTTCTGATGACAAAGAAGAGGAAAATTAATTTATTTTGAATATTTATATATAGTTTGTGGAATATATGAAATTTATGGACAAATTATTACCTTCATTAATAATATTTTCAGCTATATTTTTTTTAGGATGTCTAGGTGGCGATGATTCAAACTCAGATAGTTTTGAATACAATGGGATCGAACTTGAGTTAGATTCAGATTGGGATGTTAGTTCCTCTGATTATAATGCTTTAGATGATTATGGATATATTAGTTTTAAGTATGAGAGGGTAATAAAATTTATGAATTTGTCATTTGTCAATTCAACTTCTTTTTCACAATCTATTGAATCTAAACTAAGCCAGAAAAAATCAGAATTAGACTATCATGGTACTCATTTAGGAGATGGAAATGTATCAGTATATGGTCATATTGCTAAATTTATTGTTTATAATATATCAAAATATGATAGTGAATTATACTATGAATATTATGGTATGTGGTATTGTAATTCATCTCAAAGAAGATATACTATAGATTATAGAAATTATTATATCTATTCTACAAAGGAAGTTGAGAAATCCACAGAGGATTTTCTAGACATTTTAGATGGCATAAAATGCCATTAATTTTTTGAAAATAGCTTTTTTGTTCTTTTTTTGATACTCTCAGATAGCATTGACGTTAATTTACCTTTTCCAAAAACTTTGACTTCTTTTGTTAGTATATTGGATATAACTTCATCTTCACTCTCACCATCGCATTCTATGTAGCATCTTCCTATATTTTGGGCAAGATGTGCATCACTCCCAGCTGTTGTGCTAAAATGATAATCTTTTGCAATTTTTTTTGCTTTTGAATTGCCTATTACAGTATGTCCATTAATAGTTTCTAGTCCATCTATTTTTGAATTTATTACTTTATCTCCTACCCCATCCCTAAATTTATCAAAAGGATGCGCTGCTATGGCTATACCCCCCTCATGATGAATTTTCTCAATAGTTTCAGAAAAAGATAATTTCTTTGGAATTACATTTTCAATCCCATAAGCTAAAATATGGCCATCTTTAGAGCTAATTTCTTGTCCACGTATTATAGTTATATCTTTATATCTCCTCGATTGCTCTTTTAATTTATTTAAAGCCGCAACACTATCATGATCTGTTATTGCAAATCCAGAAAATCCTTTCTTTTTTGCTAACTTAAAAAACGTTTTAGGTTTATCAAATCCATCTTTTGAATAACATGAATGGAGATGAAGGTCATATTTCATATTATTTTCACTATTATTTTATCTTTTTCAAATGATTTATTAATTTTTGAATGTGAGGTTTTTTTATGAACATGTCAGAAAAATTTTTATTGGATAAAACTCATTTTCCTCTCAATAGAGACGTTTTGGTAACTTGTGCTCTACCTTATTCTAATGGTCCTTTTCATATAGCACATTTGAGAACTTATATTCCTGGTGATACTTTTGCGAGATTTTTGAAAAAAATTGGACAAGATACAATATTTGTATGTGGCAGTGATGAACACGGAACTCCTATACTTCTAAATGCAGAAAAAAAAGGGATAGAACCAGGGCAGCTAAGTAGAAAATATCATGAAAAATTCAAAAAAGTACTATATAGGCTTTCTGTTAATTTTGATTATTATGGCCAAACTGATTCAAAGACAAATCACAAACAAGCACAATCTATGGTACAAGCTATGATAGATAATGGTTATGTTTATACTAAAAAATTATCACAGTTTTATTGCACAAACTGCAAAAAATATTTACCTGATAGATTTTTACGAGGAGTTTGTGCTTTTTGTGGAGCCCAAGCTCGGGGTGATGAATGTGATGTAGGGTGCGGAAAGCATCTATCTCCAGATGATATCCTAGATCCTAAATGTGAAATATGTGGAGATACTCCCAAACTTAAAACTACAGAACATTATTTTTTCAAATTAAGTCAATTCTCTGATTTTCTAAAAAAATATATCCCAAATACTAAAAGCACAAAAAATGCAAAAAATTATGCTCTTAATTGGATAAAAGATGGATTAAATGATTGGTGTATATCTAGAAATTTAAAATGGGGAGTTAAATTTCCAAATAGTGAAAATCTAATTATGTATGTTTGGGTTGACGCACCTAATGGTTATATTTCATTTACTAAAGAATTGACAGATCAATGGGAATATTATTGGAAAAAAGATGGAGGTATAATTCATTTTATAGGTCCAGATATAATCTATCACCATTGTATATTTTGGCCCGCAATGCTAAAAGCTGCAAATTATAACCTACCTTATGCGGTTGTGGCAAGTGGGTCAGTAAAAATCGAGGGAAAACCATTTTCAAAAACTCGTGGATATGCGGTATGGTTAGAAGAAGATTATTTGGATAAAGGTTTTGATCCGGATGTCCTAAGATACTATATTACTTCATTTACAGGTCAGACCAAAGATTTAGATTTTTCATGGAAAATTTATCAAGAGAAATTAAACAATGAATTAGTAGCAATATTAGGTAATTTTGTGTATCGATCTTTGCATTTTACAAATAAACATTTTGGTGAGATTCCAAATTTTAAATATGATAAAAAGATAAAAGAAAAAATAATAGAGACTGTAGGGACATATTGGAATTTTTTTGATAGATATGAATTTAAAGGTGCAATTGATTCTGTATTAACATTAGCAAAGTTTTCAAATGAATATTTTCAAAGAAATAAGCCATGGAAATTAATTAAAGAAGATAAAGAAAAATGTAAGGACGTATTAGGAAATTCATTATGGCTTACAAAAGCTTTAGCAATTTTAATTGAGCCCTTTATGCCAAAAAAAGCTCAAAATATTTGGGAGAGTTTATCTCAAAAAGATGATATTTCAAATGTGAAGATAGACCAGGTTTTGAATTTAGAGGAAGGATCAAAGCTTAAAAAACCTAAATTATTATTTAAAAAAATTGAAGATAAAGTAATTGATAAAATTGAGGATGAATTTTTCAAAAGAATTCAAAAAGTAGATCAAAAACCACAAAAAGAGGAGATTGAGATGATTGATTTTTCTGATTTTCAAAAAATAAATTTATTAGTTGGTGAAATTAAAAAAGTAGAAAATGTAAAAGGTGCAGATAAACTTCTAAAGATAAATATAGATTTAGGAGATAGAGAAAAACAGGTAGTTGCAGGTCTAGCTCAGCATTATAGTCAAGATGATTTAATTGGCAAAAAAGTAGTTTTGCTAGATAATCTAAAACCTGCAAAACTAAAAGGAGTTGAATCTCAAGGTATGCTACTTGCAGCAGAAGATAAAACTAAAGTTTCTCTACTTACAGTAGATTTAGATGTAGCGAATGGATCAAAAGTGCTATAAATAAGAAATCTTTTTTATATATTAACTCTAAAGAACTTAAAATTAAGTTTGTGATTGAATGTATATAATAGATACTTCTGTAATTATATGTGGAGCGTTTTCATATATTGAAGGAGAAAAAATTACCATAAAAGAGGTCATTGATGAATCTAAAGATTATAAAAGCAAAGCTGTGATAGATACCGCACTTATGCAAAATGATATTATTTTAAAGACGCCTACTCAAAGTTCAATTAATAAAATTAAAACAAAATTAAAAGAAATCTCTTGTAATATTTCAGATACTGATACAAAACTATTGGCCTTAACTTTAGATCATAAAAATAAAGCAATTTTGTTAACTGATGATTATTCTATTCAAAATGTTGCCAAATTCCTTAATCTTAAGTTTTCTTCTGTTCGAGAAGAAGGTATAAAAGATATAATAAAATGGAAGTTTGAATGCATAGGTTGTAGGAAAGTTTATGAAAAAAACTATAATAATTGTCTAGATTGTGGATCTAAACTAAGAAGAATTACAATAAAAAATAGTAAATAGAAACTTATTGCAGGGGTAGCCAAGCATGGCCAAAGGCGGCAGTTTTTATAGCCGATACTCAAGATCTGTTCCATTAGTGGTTCGGGGGTTCAAATCCCTCCCCCTGCATATTGAAAGATTTCTAGAACATTAATTATTTTTTTTCCAAAAAAATTAATGTTTATAACTTTTGATAAAAAATGTAAGATATTAACAGGACAATTGTTGTCCTTAATTGATAAATTTTCAGTTTTGTTGAGTATTTTTAATATTCTCTATTTTTCTACTTTTATATCCACAAAATAGTTATATGATAATTATAATCAAAAATGTAGAGAAAAAAAATGAAAATAACTATAGAGATTAAGAAATCAAAAAACACTGTTAATAAGTT
>CAYQAE010000001.1:70098-84892 GCA_964415445.1 uncultured archaeon
TCCATTAATAATCGGTGATAATCAATTATATACTTTAAAAAGTGGATTTTGTGCTGCAGTTGAAGAGAAAACAATTAAAATATCCCTAAATGAAAAATTTCATGGATCTTTAGTAGCTTTGGTAACTGAGATTGATAATCTATTCAATGAAGATATAAGTTCATCTTCAAATTATCTAGAGCAATTGAATAAACTAAAGAAACATAATAAACTATTTAATACCCATTAAAAAAATCTATAATTCTTTTTTTATTTTCTTGGCATTTTATATTCTTCAATTATAGGGAGATTTTTATACATCTTCTCTAGTTTTTCAAATATTGCTTTGTGATATTTTTCTGTAATCACTAAAACTTGACCAGGTGGTCTTACATTTTTTATATGAGATATAATAGTACTTGCTCTTTGTTTTGAATAGGTAAGTGCAGATAGAGTTGCCTTTTTGGGTTGTTCTTTTTTCAATATTTTATCTGATATTTCTTCTGCTAACTCTAATTTTAACCATTTTGGACGCTCAATAGTAATTGTTGAATGTCTCTGGATATAAGATAGAGTCACAAATAATTTTTGTATATCTTGACATTTTATAACTAAATAATTTGTAATATCTGGTTTATAGATCATTTTAATCTAATACGCTTTTGCAATATATACTACTTCTTTGGATTTTTTCCCACATATAATACATTTATCTTTAGCTTCCTCAATTTTGTCAAATCTTGATCCCCTAATTTCCGCTTTGTATTTGCACTCGACTACTTCAGCACATTCGTATATTCCACACCAACAAGCACGTGCTATCATACCATTTGCTACAACATCTTCAATTTCTGACTTGTCTTTGACATCAACTATATTTTTTTCCATCTCTTGTTTATTTATTTTTTTAATCTCTTCTCTAAACCATCTAAATTTATCTTTGAGAGTATCATAAATTTTATCTTGGCTAATTTTCTCTTTCTTTTTGGTAATCCTATCTACTAACATCACAGCTTTATTTTTTATATCACGAGGGCCAATTTCAATTCTAAATGGAACACCTCTCTCTTCCCAATGATAATATTTAGCTCCTGGTCTAATCTTTTCTCTATCGTCAATGTGAACTCTAATATTTTGATTTTCTAATTTCTTTTTTATTTCTCTGCATTTTTCAATTACTTGGTTATTTTTTTCATAAAATATAGGAACTATTACTACTTGAATTGGTGCAATCTCAGGAATTAAAATAAGCCCATCATTATCTCCTGCTTGACAAATTAAGGCAGCTAGTACTCTACTAAATCCTATACCATAGCATGTTTGTATTAATTTCTTTTTGTTACCTTCTTCATCTACATAATTTATATCAAAAGGTTTAGAAAAATTCTTACCTAAATTATGTATAGTTCCGATTTGATTTACTCTACCATTTGGATTCCAAGCATCAAATGCAATACTATAATCTGCGCCTGGAAATTTATCATAATCGGGTCTCTTTAGAATTAAATACTTAAGAGCTAAATGTTCTCTAAATAGTTTATTATATATCTCTAAAGCTGCCATAACTTGGTTTTCTGCATCTTTTCTATCAACATGAGCAGTGTGTGCTTCATTCCATAGAAATTCTCTGCCTCTAAATAGAGGTCTAGTATGTTTTGTCTCATATCTATATACAGAGACACTTTGGTGAATTTTTAGAGGTAAATCAGCATGAGTTCTAATCCATAAATTAAACATCGGATACATCGCAGTCTCAGAAGTTGGCCTCATCAATAATTTTCGATCTAATTTATTTTCTCCAGCTTTAGTTATCCAAAATACTTCTCCAGCTAATCCTTCAAGATGATCTTTTTCTTTTTTAAATGACTCTTCTGAAATCAAAACTGGAAATAACATTGGTTTATGTCCGCTATTTTCTAAGTAATCCTCTAATATCCTTATACAATATCTTACGGTTCTGTATCCCCAATCTTTGTATACAGGCATACCTTGCACTGGATATCTTTTGTCGATAATATCTACTTTTTCAATTATTTCATTATACCAGCTAGAAAAGTCTATGTTTTTGTCAGCTTCCATAGTCATTTTGTTCACTACTTCGAAAGTTTTTCAATTGCTTCGTTTGCACAAGATCTTACATATTCATGTTTATCTTCTTTTGCCATCTTTAGAAATTGTATTGCTTCTTTTTTACCTAATATCCCTAGACTTTTTGCAGCAGAAGCTCTGACAAATTCATGATTATCATCTAATAGATTAAGTATAGGTTTGTATGCATCATCTGATTTTAATTTAGCCAATGATAGTGCAGCATGTGCTCTTACATATTCATGTGAATCTTTCAGTGTCTCGATTAAATTTTTAGATATATTTTTATCTCCTAATTTAGCCAATACATTTACTACTTTGCCTCTGACAAATTCATGTTCGTCTTTTAGCAATTTTGCAATCTTATCTACTGCTTCTTTTGCATCTAACTTCTCAAGCGATTCAATAGCTCTACCTCGAACAGATTCATGCCTATCCTCTAAAAGATTGCTTAGGGCTCCAATTGCACTTTTGTCTCCTAACTCTCCTAATGCTTCAGCAGCAGAAGAACGAACATCTTCACTTTCATCTTTTAGAGCTGTTATTATATCTTGGGAAGTTTCTTTCATATTTAATTTTTCAATAGCTTTAATAGCACTCCATCTAACATATTCATGACTATCGTGAAGCGCGGAAATTAAAGAATCTTTAGGAACCACTTCTCCTATCTTTGCAAGTGCAATTGATGCATTAGCTCGAACAAATTCATGTGAATCTTTCAATGCTTTAATTAAGATATCTTTTGCTTTTTTATCTCCAATTTTACCTAATGCTTCGGCTGCTCTACCTCGAACTGATTCGTGTTTATCTTCTAGGGCTTCAATTAATGAATCTATGGTAGATTTTTCACCTATTTTTCCAAGAGCAATTGCAGCCTCAGATCTGACATCTTCAAATCTATCTTTTAGTGCCTTTTTAATATCTTCAATTGCTTCTTTAGCTTTTAATTTGCCTAATGAAGATATTGTAGCCCATCTTACGTATTCATGGGGATCTTCTATTTTTGAGATTAGTTTTTCTACTACTTCTCTACCTTCTATATTTGATAGAGATAGTGCAGCATGAGCTCTTACATATTCATGTTTATCGTCTAAAGATTTAATTAAAGCTCCTTTTGGAGATTCATCTTTTAGTTTGCCTAAAGTATCTACTATTCTACCTCTTACAAATTCATGCTCATCGTCTAATGCTTTAATTAATTTATCAACAATTGATACATCTGCTAATTGGGCTAAAACATCCACAGCATGTCCACGGACAGAAGCATGTTCATCGGATAAAAGATCTAATATTTTATCTAGACATTTTTTATCCTTTATAATCTCTAATGCTTCCAATGCTGCACACCGCACAAACTCACATTTATCATTTAAACATTTTATTAGCGCAGATGTAGCTCTTTTATCATTTAGTCTTCCTAATGCTATTGCTACGCTTAATCTTACATCTTCACTTTTATCTTTTAGTGCATCAATTAGAGGATTAACTGCTTTTGAATCTTTTAATTTTCCTAACTCTTCTGCAGCTTCACAACGACGATCTTCGTCTCCTTTCTTTAGATCATCAATTAATTCTGAAATAAGTTCTATCATAAAGATCACACTCTTTTTTTATAATTTAGATATATGTCATATCGTTGTTTTAAAGATATTTTCTTTTTTACAACCTACTAATAAATTATTTTAAATATATAAATATCATTTTTTTGATAGATTAATTGATAATTATCACTTAAGTTTAATTTAGTCTTATTTAATATTAGCTTTTCATAATGATAATCAATACTTGTAGCTTTACTTATATATACATAGCTTACATTCAGAGCACTTAAATTAGATAATAGAGATTCAGAATCTGGATTTTTTCTTATCTCTGAATATAGATTTTGGCGCATATCATAATAATACATATCATCTGATGCTGGCATGTGCGGTAGTAGAATTTCTCTATCTGAAATTGCTGGAATCCATAATCCAACATTATCATTCATTATTACTTCATTTTCATCTATTTCTTCTTTAAGCCATCTCATTGCTTTTTGATCAGATTCAGATAAAGGATCTTTGACATCTGCAAAAAAAACTAGAGGAGATGAAAATGCAACTAAAGTTACATAAAAAACTCCATATAATGTTTTGCTTTGAAAATTTATAACATATCTCTTTGCAGAATATAGGCCTCTAGACATCAAAATTGCAATTGGAATACCTTGAACTTGTAAAAATCTATATGGTATAAAATAATAATATCCTGGAAATTTAATAGGTATATATGAGATGAATACAAAAACAGATAGTGTTATTATCCACAAAATAGATATTTTTTCATAATCAGATTTTTTTATGAAATTAATGGATCCAAAAATCACAAAAAATGTCTTAAAAGGCTCCCATATTACTATTGCATATCTTGGCAATTGTGAAATTTTTGAATTAAAATGATCTTCTTGCCATGCTTTTTTTTCATCATTATCTTCTTGCAAAAAAGTTTGAAAATTTCTCTCAAGATATGAAGCTGATATAAAAGAAGCTATGACTATAACTAAAGCCAAATATTTAATCCTATATCTTGTTTTTTTAAGATAGTATAATTCAAAAGGAAGTATTCCACAAAATAGATATATACAACTTAGAGGATGAATTAAAATTAGTGCACCTACCATTATCCCGCATAAAATTGCTGATTTGATGTCTTTTTTTTCTTGCGCATGTAGATAAATAATAAATATTATTGGAATAAGAGATAATCCACACAATTCAGCTATACCTCCCCAATATATCCAATGAAATGCAGAGGCACCTCCAAAGCTTATCAAAAAACCCATAGATATTAGGGAAAATAATGCAATTTCTCTATTTTTTGAGATATATTTTGAAAATAGATATACACTTGCTACAAAATACATTGAAAAAAAGCAAGATACAACTAATGAAGATCTAATTGGATTATATCCAGTAAATAAGGATATTATTGCTACAATTGAATGAGAACCTAAAGTGTAGCGTATTGGAGAGTCAAAAAAATCCCAATTTTTAGGAATTGATGAATCTTCAATTATCATATCCACATAAACTGAATGAAATGTAAGATCAGTAGATCCAGGAATCTCTCCTAAAATTATACTTTTTGAGATTAAAAATAGATAAGTTATAAGACACAAAATAATATAAAGGTGCCTTGATTTTAATTTGAAAGATATATCAATATTTTTTCTAAATATAGAATTCATAAAACTTAATATAATTAGAATAACTCCAATTGATACTAAATTTATATCAATTGATAAATATGTAAAAAGATATGCTAATAAAGATAGAGTGGAGAGTCCCACTCCGATATTTACAAATAAATTATCCAAAAAATCATCAAAAATTCTTAAATTCACTAAATTGGTAATTAAAAATCCTAAAGATGAGGTCAGAATAAGAGTAGCTATTATTATAATGAAGAATTCTATAATTGCCATTTGATTCACTTTTTGATTTTAAGATAGTTTTGAGCTATTATAAAAATATTAGAGGAGATATAAATATAAGTTATTAGTGGAAGTATAAAATATGCATTTTTTAGATTTAGTTTTTCTAAATTTAGTAGCTTTTTTATTTTCAGCTTCTTTTGGAATATGTTTGTCTATTATTTTAGGAATTGAGTTTAAATTTAGTGATTTATCTGCTAAATTAGTTATTTGGATAGGTTTGGGTTTATCTATAATCCCTATATTAGGATATTGGCTATATTTGTTTGAGATAGAACAAAGCTTGTTTATTTTTCTTATATTTTTATCTATTTTATCAACCACAGCTTTAATTAGATTATATCTAAATAGAGAAAATTTTGAAATCTCTTTTGAAAAATTTAGTATAATTGCAATTTTTCTAGCTTTTTTATACAGTCTATTGATATTTAGAGAGATGTATGGCAATTATATCCCACAAAGTAGTGATTATTCTTTTCATACACTTTTAGTAAAAAATATTATGTTAAATGAATCTATAGGAAATAGTTGGCCATTTTTTGGTATAGATATTCGATATCCCCAAGGTTCACATTTATTTTCTGCATTAGTGATTAAATTAACTAATTTAGATCCAATCCAATCCACAATTGGAATTACTACTTTTTTTGCAGCCTATTCACTTCTTGGAATATATACAATGTCTAATATTTTTTTAAAAAGTTATAGGCAATCATTGATGTCATTAATCTGTTGTGGTTTTTTATTTCCTATATTTGACTTATCTTCAAATCAGATGATATATTGGGGCGGATTCTCTGTGCTTTATGGTGTAGCATTAATTCCAATTTTTATATTCTCACTTAATTTAGTATTTAAATCTAAAAAAATTGAGAATATTATTTTTTGTTCAATAATTTTTGCAGCTATTGTCTTCTCACATCCTTTCAGTGCAATTTATGTTTTACTATTTTGGATTCCATATCTTATTTATGGATATATAAAGGATCATAATTTTAATTTTATTATAAATAGCATATTTATAGGATTTTTTACTTTTATTTTATCTTCTCCCTATGTTTTATTATATATGGATGATTTTTTATCTTCAACTGAAGATTCTGGTGAATTAGATTACCGAGAAAAAAGATTTGATGAAGTGACATTTGATTTGGATATTTTTGTCCAAATTATAGTCTTTATTGGGTTATTATTTTCTTTTTTAGTTGTGTTTTATTTTATGAAAAGATATTGGAGACATGACTTTTTTGAAAAAAATTCAATATTTCTATTTTGGACACTTTTGTTAATTATTTTAGGCTCAAATATGTTTTTTAAATTGAAGATAACTTTTTGGTATTATCTTAGACCTAAATATTTTTTTCAAGCAACTTTTATTCCTTTATCTGTAATATGTGGATATCTACTTTCAGAGACATATAATTTATTTAAGAGAAATTTATCTATTGCTTTGACTTTTGCCATAACTATTTTCGGTGGATTATCAATCTATTTTGGATCTGATGCTCAAGTTAACCTTAATGAAGCTGACAAAGATGCATTAATTTATTTAAAAAATATAACAAATGAATCTGATGTTATATTAAATGATAATGTAGGTCTTTGGATTCCTGCCTATATTGATCGTGAAGTTTATTTTATGCATTTGCCTGAATCTGATGATTTTTATACTATGTATAGGCGAAAAAAATTATATGATCAAATAAGAGAAAATTCTACTTCAGAAGAGATATTAAATACTCTTAATTTATATAATATAACTTATATTTATATGAGTAGAGCCTCAAATCCAAATCACTACAGTGAATTAAAAATAACAGAAGATATACTTTCAAAAAATTCTAATTTTACATTGATATATCAAAAAAATAATGTAACAATATATAGAAATGATAATATTAAATTCTAAGAGCAACCTTTTATTATAATCTGTGTAATCTATTTTTAAGATGAAAAAATATTATCAAAAAGCCAAGAATTTTTGGATGAGTCTTAATCTTAAATATAAGGTTTTATTGTTAATTTTGTTGGGATTTTTAACACGTATTCCTTTTATGAGTTGTTCTTTAGATGATTGGGATTCAATGCTTTTTGCAGATTCTTTAGATGAATTTGATGTAGAAAAACATCAACCACATCCTCCAGGATATCCTGTTTATGTTTTATTTGGAAAAATTGCTTATTTTTTCGTAGATGACCATCTCTTAGCTCTAAATTTAGTTTCAGTGATTTCAGGTAGTCTATCAATTCCAATTGTATATCTTTTATTTAAAGATATGTTTTCAGAGAGAATTGCTACTCTTTCAACTTTTCTTTATGCAATAAATCCTCTAAATTGGGTTATAGATGAAAAAGCTCTAACTGATGGATTAGCTAGTTTTTTTGTTATATTGACGATGTATCTTTTATATAAAGGATTAGATAGTAGATTTTATCTTCTTTTAGGATGTTTTTCATTAGGTTTGACAATCGGGGTCAGGCCTCAGTTTATTGTATTTTCTATAATGTTATTTTTTGTGTTATTTAAGAGAAAAAACGCAATGGATATCCTAATTTCATTTTTTTTGGTATTCCTAACTTGTATTAGTTGGTTTTTGCCAATGTTATATTATACTGGTGGATTTGATACATATTATGATGCCGCACAATCTCAATCCGATTGGCACAATGAAGCGATAACTTTAGGTCCTACTAATTTTGATTTTGGTGTTTTTTTAGAGAGGATAGTCATATTTTTTTATTCAAATTATTTTGGTCATGCACTAGCAGCTCCAGGTGAAGAGATATTTACAAGAGACATGGCAGGTTATGAATTTAGTGATATAATATTTGAGACACTGCCTAAAACAATTTATCAGACTTTTTTGCTAGCTTCTTTATTATATATTATTTTTAAGGCTAAAATATGGAGAGAAATTAATAAAAATTCTACCCCTCATCAATTCCTTTTTTTGTAGTTTTTTTCTTATCTTTTTTTCTGTTTTTTCTATTTAGGCTCACACAACCCTAGATATATCTTACCGACTATACCTCTTGTTACACTTTTTTTAGCTAGATCAATGATAAAGATTTATGACAATAGCTTTAATAAGAAAAGAATTGAAGTATTTTTTCTCATATATTTGGTTATTTTTTTATTTCATTCTCTCTCCATTGTCTATATAGTAAGCACAAAACCAACTTCACAAGTTCAAGCATTACAATATATTGAAGATAATTATCCAAAAGAGAATACAATTTTACTTTTATATGGAGAGCGCAAACATGCTAGGTATTATACAGAAGGATATACTATATATGTTGGGCAAGATTATCCTCAAGACATTTTATATGATGATAATAAAACAATTTTAATCTCACAAGATGTATATGATGATTTTGAATTCAAAGAAAACCTAACTAAAGAAAAAATATTTTATAGAGATCCATTAGTTCATAGAAAAGATACATATACAATAATTTATAAATATGAGAGGTCTTAGATGTTTAATAATTCTATTTTTTGATATTTTTCTTTAAAAAGTAAATAGCACCATATATTGCTACTATAATGGACCCAAAAAAATAAAGCATAAGGGACATTGATCCTGCTGCAGCTGCAGATACATCAATTAATGCAAATAAATATATCATTGCAGTCTCTCGAGTCCCTAAACCTCCTAAAGTTATTGGTATTAATCCAATTACAATAGCTAAAGTTACAAATGCAAAAATATAATGAAGACCAACATTTACATGAAAAGCTAGCAAAAATAAATGTGCTTGAAATAAAGTTAGCATCCAAATACCGACAGACATAGCTATTAATGATCCAAAGATTACTTTATTGCCTTTTATTCTTTCAAAATGATCATATATCTCATCTACAAACTCATGACCTTCTCTTTTGGTTCTTTTTTCTATAAATTTGAATGATTTAATTAATTTGTTTGTTATTTTTTTTATAACTCTACCCCCAATATTTTCATCTAAAATTAAAAAAAGTCCAATTATTATTGCCACTACTGCTAATACTACAGAAACTATGGGTAGATCTGAAAAAATACTATCTTCTTCTCTTAAAAAAATTAAGAAAATACCAAAGAACATTAAAAAAAACACAGCTAGAAGATCTGTAAGTCTATCCATAACTACTGATGATGCACCTTTTGTATAACCTATCTTCTCTCTTCTATTTAGTGTGTGGGCTCTTATTAAATCACCAACTTTTCCAGGAGTGAGGGTGCTACCATACATCCCCACACAAAAATAATTTGTAGCAGCCTTTAATGAAATATCTTCGTCTAATTTTTTTAAAATAATTTTCCACCTTTGAGCTTTAGCCAAAGTAATTGCTATAGTTAGAGATGGAGCTAAAAAAAGATAAAATTTATTTGATTCTAAAAATGTTTCATAAATCTCTTTAGGTCCGGCTTGATATATCACGAAAGAAATTAAACAAATAGTAATAGATGTAAGAATTAAATTCTTATATAATCTTTTCATTTATACCCTCTATTTAAATATGGGCCCGAGGGGATTCGAACCCCTGATCTCCACGTTGTGAACGTGACGTCATTTGGCTCATCTCGATTAACCAACTAGACTACAGACCCTTATGCTTTACTTTTTACAATGTTATATAAACTTGCAATAAATGCAATAACTAAAGCCCCTGTTATAAAAGTAGTATATAATACTTCATCAGGGACTATCTCTTTTAGACCTGGTATTTTTCTAGATGTAATTAGAGCACCAATACCAGAAACTATAGCACTGGTTATTGCATTAGTTCGTGTCTTCTCTTGAAGACTATAACAATCTGCACAAAAAGGACCTATATCTTTTGCACCTTCTTGATCTGATTCAATATAATGTATATTTTTTTGACCCGTCTCTTCATCAGCTATAAGATCTGCACAATCTGGACAGACATATTTTCCGCATCTTTTGCAAACCCACCAACCTTCTCCATAAAATTGTTCTCCACAATATTTACATGAAGGTATTTCTATATTTGGCATAGGCATATATATTAATTCACCTTAGAGAATTGATTCCTTCTTTTATCCTTTTTATTCCTTCTTTGATATCATCAATTGAAGTTGCATAAGATATTCTAAAATGATTTTCACCATTTTTTCCAAATGCACTTCCAGGAATTACTACTACTTTGTATTCTTTAAGTAGATACATACTCAGATCAAATGAATTCATATTCTCAATTTTAAATTCAGGAAATAGATAAAAAGTACCAGATGCTACCTCACAAGATATTCGATCAATTTCATTTAGTTTTTTGAGAGCAAATTTTCTTTTTTCATTGTATTCTGCTATCATTTCTTTTCGAGCTTCTTGAGTTTCTTTTAGGGCAGCAGCTGCTGCATGTTGTGCAATTGAATTTGCACATGCTGTAGTAAACTGATGAACTTTGTTTATGCTTTTTGCAATACTACTATCTGCTAGAGCATATCCTACACGCCATCCTGTCATTGCATAACTTTTAGAAAAGCTATTTACTACAATAACATTTTCTTTACCATATTTAGATGGAGTTATATGCTTTTTACCATCATAGATGAATTTATCATAAACTTCATCAAACATAATTAGTGTTTCATTATCTTTGGCTATATTTACCAATTTTTTTACTTCATCTTCAGTGTATGCATATCCTGTAGGGTTAGATGGTGAATTTAGAATCATCATTTTAATGTCGTCTTTGAATATCTCTTCTAAAGCATCCATATCAATTGAAAATCCTCGATCTGGCCTAAGAGATAGAGGGATATCTTGTGCACCACACATATCTACATAAGCTTTGTAGCCAACCCAACCAGGATCAGGAATTATAACTTTATCATTTGGATTTACAAATGCTCTAATTGTTGAGCAAAGTGCTTCATAACCACCACAAGTTACTACAATTTCATCTTTTGGATTATAATATATTCCTCTTTTTTTGTATTTCTCAGCTATTGCTTTCCTTAGAGGAGATATTCCCCAATTTGAAGTATAATGTGTATGTCCTTCTTCTAAAGCTTCCTTTGCTTTATTTATTATATTCTTAGGAGTAGTTTTTTCAGGTTCACCTATACCTAGACTTACTACACCTTCTATATTTTTTGATTTTTCAAATAACTCTCTAATAATTGAAGGTTGAATCCGCTTTACAAACTCATTTTCTTCAAACATTTTAAATCAACACTATATTTTTGAAATTCTAACTTTTAGGGCTATTTTTGATCTATAGAATGTTTTCTAAATCTAAAAATCTCTAAATTAAAAGTCCACATCCTTATAAGTTTAGATAATCCTTTATCTGTCATTTTTTTATTTAATAGTTATTCTTTTATATTATTCTAAATCCAGGAAATTTATAACATGAGAAATTCTTTGATCTTAGAATTCATTCAAATGAATTTTCTAAAACTTAAAGTAGATATTAGGAGATAAAAACATGAAAGCAATTTTGATAGTCGCAGATGGATTAGGTGATAGACCAACAGACCAATTAAATGGAAAAACACCTCTTCAAGTAGCTAAAAAACCAACTTTAGATAATCTAGCAAAGAGAGGTATAAATGGGATATGTAATACCGTTGATATAGGTATAAGGCCAGGTAGTGATACAGCACATCTTGCTTTATTTGGGTATGATCCTTTTGAAGTCTATTCTGGGCGAGGTCCTTTTGAAGCATTAGGCGCTGATATGGAAGTTACTGGTGGTGATGTTGCATTTAGATGTAATTTTGCAACGGTTGATGACAATTTAGTTATAAAAGATCGAAGAGCCGGACGTATAAGGGATACTTCAGATTTTGAAAAAATAATTAATGATATTAAATTAGATTGTGGGGTAGGTTTTAAATTCAGATCATCTACTGGACATCGAGGTGCATTAGTATTAAAAGGGCCTAATTTAGGTTCTAATTTAGAAGGAAATGATCCACATGAAGTTGGTATCAAAGTTCCTAAATTTGTGAGTTTTGATGATGATTCTAAAAAAACAGCCCAAGTCTTAGAAGAGCTAGCTCAAAAAATACATGAGAAGATTAAAGATCATCCTATAAATAAATCGAGATCTGAAGAGGGGAAATTACCTGCAAATTATTTATTAATTCGGGGTGCAGGTTTAGCTCCAAGAATTGTCAGTTTTTCAAAAAAATATGGTATAAAAAGTGCAGCTATGGCTGCAGCTGGAATGATTGTAGGAATTTGTAAATTTGTAGGTCATGATATTTTGCATGCTAAAGATATTACTGGAGGAGTAGATTCCAATCTTGAAAATAAGGTAAAATCAGTACTTAATGCAATTGATAAATATGATTTTGTATTTCTACATTTTAAAGGTGGAGATGAAGCAGGACATGACAATAATGCAGATGCTAAGGTAAAATATATCGAAAAAATTGATAAAGCAGTTAAATTACTTATAGATAACTATGATATAGATAAAAATATTTTAGTATTTACAGCAGACCATTCTACTCCATGTGATATAGGTGATCATAGTGCAGATCCAGTGCCAATAACTATAGTTAGTCCAAATGTTAGAGTAGATAGCGTTGATAAATTTGATGAGTTTTATGCACCACAAGGTGGATTAATTAGAATTTTAGGAAAGCATATCATACCTATTATTTTGGATTTAATGGATAAATCTGAAAAATTTGGTGCTTAAAAGTTGGATTATAGATCTGCAAAATCATCAAAAGTTGTGGTAGCTAGACTTGATGATGGTGAGGAGATATTAGAGACTTTAGAGAAAATTGTAACTGAAAATAAGATTAAAGTTGGCCTAGTTCAGTCAATTGTAGGCGGCGTGCGTAATTTAAAATTTTCTCATTTCAAAGAGCAAGGATCAAATATCTCAGAAATTGGGGGTCCTGTTAATTTTTTAGGATCAGGTATGTTTATGCCTACAGATGATGGTAAACCCACCTTTCATATCCATTTCTCAGCAGGTTTATTTGGAAAAGAAGCCCGAAGTTGCCATCTAATTTCAGGAATTTGTAATTTTTATTGCGATGTAGTTATATCTGTATTTGAAGATATTAAAGCTGTAAAAAAACAATATGAGGCCCTCCCTAATATAAAACATGCTAAAATAACTCATTTTTTGTAAAATAAAATAATTGTAGATTTAGTTGCGTCAACTTTATAAACTATAAGTTGTAAATATTATACATAGTGATGTTTAATTTACTATATTATGCTCACTTCAACATTGTTTGAGGAGTGAGGTTGAGTCCGGCACATTTATCTATAAGCCCCCTAAAAACCCCAAAAACTCCTAATTCTTTATAATGTGTCGGATTCTTCTTTATTCTAATATTTTGCCATATCCTCTTGGACTTATTATTTCATTATCTTCATAAACTATTTTTCCACGAAGTATAGTTTTTTTAATTCTAACTTTTGTATTCATCCCCACATAGGGTCCACTATATTTTGATTTTGTATGAAGGTTTTCAGATTTGATCTTTTGCTTTTTTTTCTCTAAAAAAACTAAATCTGCGTCTGAATTTTTAGAAATTATTCCTTTTTTTGGATAAATATTTGCAATTTTTGAAGGTCTCAAAAATAGAGTTTTAGCCAAAATATCTAATCTTAGCCTATTTTCATAAACTTGAGAGAACATCAGAGGCAGACATATCTCAACTGATGCAGTACCTGATGGTGGATTTTCGCTATTTTTCTCATCTAGGGTGTGTGGTGCATGATCTGTGCTTATAATATCAATTTTATCTTCATTTAGACTTTTCCATAGATTTAGCCTTTCAGTTTCACTCTTTATAGATGGATTTACTTTAAGCAGATTTTTGTATTTTTTTATATGTTTATTTGAAAAAAATAGATAATGTGGACAGGTCTCTGAAGTAGTATTTTTCATTTCTTTGGCAATATCTATTGATTTTTGAGAGGTTAGATGGCAGAAATGAATTTTTTGTTCATCTCTTTTATAATTCTTTATTGTATCTATTGCACTAACTTCAGCTTTAATTGGATCTCTATTTAGTATTTTTTCATCTTCTGCATGAATAAATATAGTTTTAGATTTATCATCTATTTTTGGTAAGTTTTTAGGATCAAAAACAAGTTCATTTGTCTCTCTTAGATAAGCTTTAGCGACATTTGTATTAATTGATTTTAGTCTATCAAAATTGTTATTTGTTACAGCTGCAGCTAATTTAAAATCACAAACTGATTTTTTACTTGCAATTTTAAGTTTTTTCTCAAAAGAAATTTTATCTACTGTTGGTGGTTTAG
>CAYQAE010000001.1:84902-90505 GCA_964415445.1 uncultured archaeon
GTATTTGGCATATCTAATACTGTGGTAGTGCCTCCTGCTATTGCAGAAGATGAACCTGTGAAAAAATCTTCTTTGTGGGTGAAACCCGGATCGCGAAAATGCACATGTAAATCAACTCTGCCAGGTAGAATAAACTCTTTTTTTGGAATAATTACTTTATCTGCATCTAAATTTACATCTGATTTTGATATTTTTGCTATTTTTCCTTCATTTATCAAAAGAGCAGCGTCTTGAAATTTATCTCCTACTAAGACTTTTGTTTTTTTAATTAGGATATCATATTTAGTCAAATTTATCCCTTAGTAAAAATAAAGTAAGTGTTTAAGATAGTTTAGAGGAAATTATTATACTATCCAAATACAGTTCTGCCTTCCATACCTTTTTGTGCTTCTTCTTCAGCCTTTTTACAAAGCTCTATTGCAGTATGGAATTCTTCGCTTTTATATGCATCTTTTGCATCATTAAATAATTTTTCTGCTTTTGGAGTTGTTATTCCCCGCTCTAGCATATCATCTTTTACATGGGTAATAGTGTTATATGCTTCGATCATAATTTTTGATTTATTAGTTAGCTCTTCTTCTGCATCTAACATCATAGCTTTTGCTTGTGCATAATCTCCTTTGTCGAATATATTTCTTGCGTCTTTTATTTTATCATCATATTTCTTAATTGGAAATCCATATTCTTTTCTCTCATCTACTAGCTCAATTACTGAACCTATTGCTGCATCTGCTTCATGTTGTATATCTTCAGCTTTGTGACGTGATTTAACCACTCCTAATAAGGCCCCCATAGCTGCACCAATTACTACTATTATTGCAATAATTTGGGTCCAAGAAGTTCCTCCACCACCTGAAATTTCCTCTTCTTGGATATCTGTAATTATTCGATTTGCTTCATTTATTGCAGCTTGATATTGGCCCTCATCAATTAAATTACT
Source organism: uncultured archaeon (assembly GCA_964415445.1). Taxonomy (GTDB): domain Archaea; phylum CAYQAE01; class CAYQAE01; order CAYQAE01; family CAYQAE01; genus CAYQAE01. The sequence goes on from CAYQAE010000001.1 coordinate 85,843, forward strand.
AACATTTTGAAGTCTTGAATTATATTTTGCAACATCAATTGTGGCTGATGCAGCTTTAATTGCTTCATCTGCTTCAAAATACCAATGTCTTGCCCAATCTTTTAGGGATAAATTTACTACTTCAAAAGTTTCTGTTTTTCTAGTCTTAATTTCATTTCCTTCATCATCTTCTACAAATATAGATACAGTCCACTCTCCTAGATAATCTTTGTAAGCTGTTCCTGCTACTTTTGAATCAGAAATGGATAGTGTATAATTATATTGGAATATTTTATTACCAATATTGATCATTGAGACATCATCACGAACAGGCGAGCCTTCGGAATTTGTTATTTTAATTAGGGGCTCAGTTGAGATATATCCATTATCTTCTACTTCAATTGTAATTACTAATATCTCTGAAGTATCATATGAATCTAATGTGAAATCTTTAATTTCGGGGAGAGTAGTATCAGCAACATCGATAGATACTGATGAAGTTGTTTTGATAATTCGTGATAAGTTATCCATAGCATAAGCTGTCATAGTAAAGATATCATCACCCGATGAATTAAAATTTGAAAATGTATATGTAAAATTAACTTTTAGTTGATTTAGAGGTGTTATATTTACTACACCTTCACCTAAACTATAGTTGAATGTTCCATAAGGTGTATCTAATTCAAATGTAATATTTACAATTGGATTAGTGTAAGATATGACTGCTGCAGCGAATTTTACGGCATCTACGTTTAACTCGACTGCTTCAGATAAAGACACATTTGCCAAAACTGCTGTTGTGATTTCTTTAATTTCAAATGTTTTATTATCTGATCCTGTATTTTGACCAACATCTTCTACTTCAACTAATACGTTGTATGTTTTTAGGTCAAATAAATTCGAAAACCAAAAGTTATAAATTCCAGAACCATTTAGGAGACTAGTAGGTGTTATATTTTTGTAAACAAGAATACTAGGATCGTTTTTATTTACATCAGTAATTTCTTCAGTAGTATTGTATACATATAGGATTATTGAAGTTATATTTTCTGAAGTTTCTGTAATATCTACAGATACTGAAATATTTTGCCCAGGATAAGCTTCTTCAGGATTTATAACAAGACTGTTAATTTGTGGTTCTATAGTATCATCTACTTCAAAATAAAAAGAAAAGTTTCTTTGTCTGTCATTTGTATCATTAGTAATTACTATTAATTCATAATCATTAGGTTGTAACCAAATATTTAGGTCAGTATAGTTAATTGTCCAATTGACTAAATCATTTGTATAGGATCCAGAATAAGTTGCAAAATATTGAGATATTTGGGATTCACCTTGTTTTATTACAAAACTTACATTATCGACTACAGCCACAGGACGAGTAATTTCCGCTCTAAATAGCATATGTTCTATATTATATTCTATTGTAGATGTATTTGTATTTAATTCAGAAATTGAGTCATTGTTAAATATATATAAATTAACAGACACATCTCTTATTTCAAAAGCAGATAAATTAGCACTAAAATTTACATTATTGGTATCATATGCTACTATTGTGATATTATATGTCTTAACAGCTGATAATGACGAGAAGGTAAAATTATAGATTCCAGAGCTAGATACGGATGAATTTGTAATATCTACACTAGTTCCATTAACTATTAATCTCAATTGTGTTAGAATATTTGATAAATCAGTAACATTTACAGATATTTTTATAGGATCATTTGGAAGATATTCAGTTGCATTTGGAATAATTGTATGTATTTTTGGAGCAATAGTATCTACAACTGTCAGATCATAGCTATCAGATATAGTTTTTCTCCCTGAGGTATCATTTGCAATAACTACAAACGAATGTCCTCCCAATTCACTAATAGGGCCTATTAATGCAGTATATACTTCTCCATCTGGTGCAGATGTATTTGTATAATTTAGGGATGATCCATTTTCAAAAGTTAGTTGGAATATAACATTATATATATCTCGTGTAACTTTAGATACTGTAGCATTTAACTCAACTATGTCATAATTTACTTCAACATCTGGTTCACTTGTATAGATAACTTCTGATATATTAACTTCTGATACATTTAATAATTGTAAAAATGTAGTATTGATATTTCCTGCTTTATCTTCCATTTTTATATACATCTTATACGAACCAAGATTTGAAATTGATAAAGAAAAATTATATGGGCCATTTGTAGATGTTAACTCTTCTGGAAAGATATTTAGTTCTGCATCTGATTTATTTACAATTAAAATTAGTGATTCAAAATTATTTGATAGATCATTAACAAAAACAGTAATATTTTGTACTTGATCTGGCAATACATTTTCATAAGGCACATTATAATTCGAAAAATATGGATCTTTTGTATCTTCAACTGTAATTATTGATGAATTGGAATAAGTTTCAGTTAATGTTGAAGTGTTAATATATATTTCAACTGAATATATATTTGAAGATGTAAAATATTCATCAAATGTCCCTATTGTCCAATTATATTGATATGCATAGTTTTCTGTACTATTAAATTGCTTTTTTAATGTTTCATTTGGGTAAAACAAATTAAATTGAACATCGTAAATTATACTTTCATTATTTGTGATATTAACAGTCATTTGAACGATATCCTTACCTAATTCAATAGTTGAAGATGTATTTATCCAAACATCATACTGTGCTACAAAAATTGTAATTGAAGGATTTTCTTCTGTTCCGTTTGTATCCTGATATGGGTTAGTTCCATCACTTGCATTAATTTGTATAAAATAGTCACCAACTTCAGATAAAGTGAAATTAAATTGGAAAATTCCACCAAAAGCATCACTATTAATTGTTTGATTGTAAGGTATATTCACAATTGATGTTGGTGTACTATTAGCATAAAAAACAGTTAAATTTACTGTAGGAAAAGTAGCATCATCAGTTACATTTGTCATAACTACTATTGTTGTATCAGGTGCTTGTGTTTGATCTGATATATTTATCCAATGAATTTTAGGGGCGGTTTCATCTACTAATGTTATTGCATTGGTGAATGTTTTTGAGCTAGGATTTCCTGAACTATCATTTGCAATTACTATTATATCATAAGTTCCTTTTGACCATATATTACTTGAAAATTCAGGTGTTATATTTCTATAAGCACCAAATGCGAAATAAGTCTCAAAGGTATGGTTATAAGTTCCATTATTTATAATGTAGTAGACTGTATCTCCATCAACGTCAGTTAAAGTACCATTATCTGTAATTTCTACACCCATTTCTATTGTATCTTCATTTAATCTAATTGATGATGGCTCTCCATCAAAATCAATACCATAATTATTGGGATCTATGTTAGGTCCTTCTGTATCTTTTATTGTAAATATGACTTCAGAAGTGCTTTTTGTGTTATTAATGTTATTAAATTTATCTTCAATTATTAAATAATACTGCCATTGACGACCCGCAGCCAGATGATATGTACTTCTAGTTCCTGTTTCATCATACCAATCTGTTAGATATTTTCTGTGGTCTGGAGTTTGAAGTTCATCATCTAGATCTGGTATTGAAAAATTATACCAATAATAATTGGGATCATTTGGATCCAACGATTTATCTATTAAAAAATTCTCATAATTATATATGTCGATTGTAAACCAATCAGATTGACCTTCAATCCAATATTTTATTCTCATTCCTGAATCTTGACTTCCTGTATAAGTTAAATTATAATCATCACGAATTGTAAAATTAATTGTAAGATTTTTTTCAAGTTCTGTTGCTTCTTCTTGTTCAATTACAACTATAGTTGGAGTATAATTATCATGGATAACTCTTGAGATTATTGATGTATTTATCCAGTTGTTAGATGTATCATTAACATATATTTTGAATTCTAAATTATCCGTAGTATTTCCTACTTGAGTGGGATCTAATGAGATATTATAAATATAATTCTCACCAATTGGATATTTATCCATTGTTGAATTCCAAGTATCTCCATCATCTAGGTCATTAATTTCTAATAATGCTGTATCTGTTTCAATTTCATCAGATACATTAATTGTGGCTACAAAGTTTGGAGTTGGGAAATATATATCACTTACATTCCAAAAATTAACTTCAGGAGTGCTATTATCGACTCTAAAAGTCCAATAAGAAGACGTTATAAAATTTAATCCGCCTACTGTAGCATTAAATTTAACATAATATTCTCCTTTAATATTTGTTGAAGAATATGTGGTGTTTGTCCAAATTGAATTGTTATATGGATTTGTTAAATTAACTAATTGAATTTTATCTGCATTTGATAGATCTAAATTTGAACTTGAATTATCAGCGTTCCAGATTAGGGCAGTTAATTCTGTTATGTTTTCTTCTGAAAATATTTTTGTTGTTATATTTAAATTTTCATTAGGCTTAATCCAGTTTATTTCAGTTTCTATTCCTTTAAGGCTAACTAAATCATATCTTGCTCCGGTTTCAGATTTAGCTTTAGTTGAATTTATTGAAGCTACATATATGGATTCTGGAACATATAATCCACAACGAGCATCTCCTGGGGATTGAATATATCCAAATAATGCAAGAATAGGTTTATCGCTTGTTATATAAAATTCATGGTCAACATTAGTATCCCTAGCTACAATATGGGGATCAGTACTATTTACATATCCTGTCCAATTA
>CAYQAE010000002.1:0-3593 GCA_964415445.1 uncultured archaeon
ATTAAAAAAAGCGACTAATAACTAATTTTTACAACCTATAATTTCGGGGGCTATAAATATGGTTATTTTTGAAAATATAAAAACTTAACTATCAATTTCTTTTTCAACTTCTAAAACAAACCCAACAAATCCACAATCTTTACATTGATTCTGGCCAGTGTGTCCACCTATAAAAAGACTAACATTTTCACTTTGACATTGAGGACAAATTTTTATCCATTTTAGACGACTTTTTTTCCCAAAATAATTATGAAAAACCTCAATAAAATCACTTAACTCATCTAATACTAAATCAGCTTCAGATAAATCATCTTTTGTATGGACACCAGTTGCAACTGCAACACAAAACATATCTGATTTTTTTGCAGCCTCAACTCCATAGAATGAATCTTCAAAAACGATGCAATCTTTAGGTTTAACTTTCAACTTCTTAGCAGTTTTTTGAAATATTTCAGGATCAGGTTTTCCATCTGATACGTCGCTTCCAGTATAAACTACATCAAAATATCCTGATATATTTGTCATCTCTATGGCGTCATAGACATTTCTTTTAATTCCACCAGAAGCTAGGCCTATTTTTGCACCTGAAAACTTCAAAAGTTCAAGTAAATACTGAGCCCCAGGTAAAAGTTCAATAGAATCTTTTGAAATTTTTTGATATAATTCTTGTTTTTCTTTATGGATTTTATTTGCATCTAAATCTAAATTATTCTCATCTAATACCGTCTGAACTATTGACTTAGAAGATCTACCAAATAATTTTCTTAATTTATTTTTTTCATATTCAATTTCATACTTTTTAAATATCTTAAGATATGCTTTCTCATGTATCTTTAGAGAATCCACTAATGTATTATCTAAATCAAAGATTGCAGCTTTCAAAAATAATCAACAAAAAAGAAAATTATATTGACTCTTCTGGAGAGCCAAATACCTGTTCCTCTGGATATACCATTATACCGCCATCTTCAATGGTAAATGGTCTCAACCCCGGATCTTGTTTTACACTTCTCATCTTTAGAATTTCTAAAGCCCTAATACGTTCATTTCCACGTCTAAAATTATGTAGAGCAATAACACCGTCAGCTAAAAACTGCTCAGGTATGAACATATCACTTTTTATTGTAGTATACATCTCAGAAGTAAATAGCGTTGTAGCATTTAGACTACCTAAGAATTTCATAAACTGCAAAACTTCTCTTCTAAATACACTATCATCTGTAAATTGTAATTTTAATGCTGAAAGTGAATCTACAACCATCCTAGTAAAATCAACTTCCTGTCTAATAGCTGCAATTCTCTCAACTAGATCATCTGTTTTAAATGAACCTATTCTTAATTCTTCTGCTCTATATATATACTCATCAACTGATTTTGTCTCATAAGGGGAAATATCAATTACCCATAATTTTTCATCTCTAACTAGAGGATCAAGATCAAATCCAACAGTTTTCATAGCATCTGATACATCCCAATAACTCTCCTCTAGTAATACTAGTACTGCAGGCTCATTTGATTGTCGAATACCTTCATACAAAAATTGAGCACAAAAAGTGGATTTACCACATCCCGGACCCCCACAAACAACTACAGAACGCCCCAATGGAAATCCACCACCTAACATCTCATCCATACCAGGTATATTAGAAGGACATCTCTCCATAAATACTCACCATACTTTATTTCAAAAATTTAGATAATCAACCTAAATTTAACTTTATACCATTTTGTCCTATCGTAAAAGGTTTTAAACCTATCTTATGATTTATTCCACGAAGTTTTAAAACTTCTAAATATCTTTTACGATCATTATCTACCAATTTAGAATGCAATAAAATTACTCCATGTGTTAGAGAAGCTTCAGATATCGAAAAATTTGAACAAATATCTAAATTAGTTTCTGAGCTAAATAGTGTTGTTACCCCTCGTAATGACAGTATATTTATTAGTCTCAACATTTCATCTCGAAATTCTGCTTCATCATCAAAATCTAAACGTATAGCTGTAGCTGAATCTACAACAACTCTTTTGATCCCATGTTCATGACATACATATTCAATTTTACCAAATAATTCTTCTATCTTAAATTTATTTGGAGATTCGTCTGTTGGCATAATATACCATTCAGGTAAATCAAAACCACCTTCATGTTTTTTTTGGACAGGAGATGAATCTATCACCATTATTTTATTTTCTGCTATTAATTTTTCTATATCTACACCTATACTTTTGCAAGTATCTACTAAATTAAGATAAGATTGATTTAGAAGTACAAATAAACCTTTCTGATCTGCTTTTGTTGCCCCATGAATTAGATATTGAGTTAAAAATGTAGTTTTTCCTGAACCTGGTCCACCACAAATAGTAATGCTTTTTCCCTCAGGAAAACCACCACCTAAAAGATCATCAAGCCCCAAAATTCCACTTTCTATAAAATTCATATAATGCCCACCTTTGCATACTAATAATTAATATCTACTTTTTAATTTTTCCTAAAATAATTAAATTTTGAAAAAATTAAGCCACATTTAGAGAAAAGTCTAAAGATTTAGAAGAATGAGTTAAATAACCAAATGAAATCACATCAACATCTAAATCAGTATATTTTTCCACATTTTCAGGCGTTATATTACCAGATACTTCTATTTTAATTTTATTTCGGATATTTTTTGCTTCTAAAGAAGACAAAACATCTCTAATATCATTTATCTTAAAATTATCCAAAAGAATAATATCTGCTCCAGATTCTGCATATTCTAAAGCTTCTTGAAGTTCTTCTGCTTCAATTTCTACTACAATAGATGGATGTTCCTTTTTACTTTTAGAAACTCTGCTTTTGATATCATCTATAAATTTTAGATGATTATCTTTTATCAAAATCGCATCACTTAAATTAAATCGATGAGTACCTCCTCCACCTATTTCTACTGCCTTTTTATCAAAAAACCTAAATCCAGGTACAGTTTTACGAGTAGCAGCAACTTTGATATTTTTAGGCAACAAGTCTACTAACTTTTTAGTCTCTGTAGCAATCCCACTCATTCTCATTAAAATATTTAGAGAAGTTCTCTCAACAGAAAGCAATAATTTAATAGGACCCGATAATTCTAAAACAATATCCCCTAGCCCTATATTAGATCCATCTTGTTTTAATATATCTACTTTAAAATTAAAATGCTCATAAAGTTTTTTTACATATTCAACTCCAGCTAATACCCCTCTTGATTTAGAAATTATTTTTGCAAAAACTTCTCTATCTTCTAAAATAGTACATTGTGTAGTTATATCTTCTCTAAATTTATCTTCTTCTAGAAAACTAATCATTTGATCTATACACATAAAAAATCACTTAGTAAGTTCAAACATTTTCTCAATTGCATCTCTTGCTGGTTTTGCTAATTTTTCATCAACTTTTACTACATATTGATTTTTCTCCAAAGCATTATATACATCATCAAGATATGTTTTTTTCATATTGCTACATATAGAATCCAAAAGAAGTGGATAATATTCATTATTTGGAAATTCTCTTTGCATATAACGTAATAAACCTATTTCTGACGGGCGAAACGTATGCAGCGGTGGAGCGGGGG
>CAYQAE010000002.1:3603-8606 GCA_964415445.1 uncultured archaeon
GTCCCTATAATAAATTCATCTGCCTCTGAAGAATTTACATATTTTATCATCTGACTGGTACTTAAAACACCATCTGAAGCCTCTTGAATTTCAATTTTGCACTCTGGGTGAACTAAAATCTTTGCATCAGGTTTTTTATGTCTCCAATAATTAATATCGTCTATAGTGTAGCATTTATGAACATAACAATGCCCATCTTTTGGCATAGGTATAATTTCTTTATCTGGACAATTCTTTTTTACAAAATCGCATAAATTAGAATCGGGGCCAAATAAAATTTGATTGCAATCCAAATTTGAAACAACATCTTTAGCATTTGCAGAAGTGCACATAACATCTGCTTCTGCTTTAGCTTCAGCTAGACTATTTACATACAAAACAACTTTAGCATGAGGATATTTTTTTTTGTATTTCTTAATTTCTTTGGCTTTTAGCATATGTGCCATAGGACAAGTTGCATCTTTTATGGGCTGCAATACAACTTTGGAAGGATTAACAATAGATGCAGTTTCAGCCATAAAATCCACACCATTAAAAACTATAATATCTTTATCTTCAACAGATGCAGCTTTTTTACATAAATTCAATGAATCTCCTAAAAAATCACCTATTCTTTGGACTTCATCTCTTTGATAAAAATGTGAGAGAATAATAGCCTTTTTTTCTTTTTTTAATTGATTAATTTTGTCTTCTAAATTCATTTTTAATCTAAGTCCCAATAGATAGCGATTCAACAATCTCTGTTAATTTTTTTATTGCAGATAATGCAGCTAAATAGCTAGTTTTTGGATTTTGAGGGGATGGCACATTTTCTATTTTAGAAGTAATTTTTCCAAACTCACCTTTAATTTGAATTTCATGAATATTTCGATCAATGTTAGGATCTGCATATAAATTAACTTTAGTTTTATCCACACCAATCCCACATAAACTTAATATAGCCGATACGTTTGTATTTTTTGGGAAATTTACTACCGCATCCTTTGCTGGTCCTGAAAAAATTAAAATTCTTTTGGATATTTTATCTAAATCTATATTTTTTCTATTAAGATAAGAAGTCTGCTCTATACTTTTTGGCTTCTTTGAAGTAGTTAATATAACTTCATCAAGATTAGCTAGACTTGCTGATTTTAAAGCATCTATTCCACATATTGCACCTGATGGGATATAAATCTTTTTTGATTTCTCTTTGGCCAAATTTAGAAGCGATTTATACAATTTTTGGTCTACTAAAGCCCCTACACTTAAGATCATTAAATTTTTATTTGATTTAATTAAGTTTTCAGAAAATTTCTTTATTACTTCTTGTGATGCACATTCTACTGCTAAATCTAAATTTGCATTATAGACATCTTCAATATTCATTGTTTTTATTACTTTATGAGATATAGAATTAGCTAGATTATCTATTCTATCCTTATGCCTGTCAAATAGTAATTTAATTTTTATCTCTTTATTTTGAAGATTTTTTACTAATATATTAGCAATTGCTCCGCAACCTAATATTCCTATATTAAATACCACTAAATTATCACCTATTATAATATTGTACGTCGGGACGGGGATTTGAACCCCGGAGGCGTGACCGCCAGTAACTTAGCAGGCTTGCGGATAAAATATTTACCGCCCTACCAGGCTAGGCCATCCCGACAATTTATTATTTTCTTTTTGCTAAATTTGTTTTAAATTTTAATTAATTTTATACCCTTTTTTAACATTTAATCTCTAAAATTTAAGATCATTGCAATTGCAAAAAGAAAAATATAAGATAATTTATTTTTATTTAGACTTTATACAGAGGTGTTGAAAAAGTGAAATTGTGGAGTAATTCGTTTGAAGATGAAAAAATGATACCAAAAAAATATACTAAAGGTGGAGATGATATATCACCACATTTAGCATGGGATGAGATACCAGATGAAACAAAAAGCTTTGCTTTAATAGTCGATGATCCTGATGCTCCTGGTGGGAATTGGATTCATTGGATAGTATATGATATCCCATCTGAGATTCGAGAAATTAAAGAAAATTCAGTTCCAAAAAATTCAAAACAATTAAATAATGATTTTGGAATATCAAAATATGGTGGTCCTGCTCCACCAAGCGGAACACATAGATATATTTTCAAATTATATGCGTTAGATGTTTTAGAGCTCAAAGATATAAATAAAAGAAATATTTATGATAAAGTAGAAAAACACAAAATTGAGAAAGCTAAACTTATGGGTAAATATATGCGATGATCTTAAAAAGATATACAATCAACGCTACAACTAATATACAACAAGGTGATTTTTTTGGGTAAAATAGTAAAAATAATAGTATCTATTATTTTAATCTTTTTTGCTGTGCCGTATATTGCCTATGGAACATTCAAATACTTAAATGAGGAACAATCAGAGAGAGTAGATGATATAAAAAATGCTATGGAAGATGTATATGGATCTTTTCCAAAAATGGATGAGGAAATTGGAGTATCAGAATTTATTGAATTGTATAATTATACATTATTTTATGGTTGGGCAATAGCAATAGTATCTTTCATACTAGGTATGTTTGCAAATACTGGCGGATCAAAAAAGACAAAATAAACTCCTTTTCTTTTTTTTAAAATGCATCTAAATCCTTACCTAAATGATAAAATCCATAAACTGCAAAGAAACCCATAAAAGCGTAAAAAATAGGTAAAAATATTATTAAATCATCTAAAATAAAATATGACATCATTTCTGATAAATTACCTAAAAATCCACATATTGCTGCAAATAAAATAAATATCCAATATCCAGCATGATCTTTAACAATTTTATAAAAAGGAAGAAGAATAAAAAAACAATATAACCAAATAAAAACATAAAATGGGACATAAAACATACGAACAGGCAATTTTGAATCTAAAATTAATAATAAGAAAATTACAAAGATTCCGAAACAAATAATACCTAAAAAAATAAGCTTTCTTAACTTATATAATTTATCTAAATCAATATTAATTACATTTAGCTGAGCTGGAAGATAAGTAGCACCCAAACTTAAGTAATAATATCCTGCCAAATAAAAACTCAACAAGAACACTGCTATAATCCCTTCTATCCCTTCCAAATTTTTTGCATTAGGATCCATAAAAAATGAACTTCCAAAAGAAATTAATGAACCCATCAGAAGGAGTATACCAGATAAAGCCCAAAAATAGTATGCTTTAGATCCACCTTTTGTTGATTTGTAGATAACCAAGGAAAAAAATGCCAAAAATAAAGTAATAATCACTGAAATAAGCGCTGTAAGAACTATATCCAAAGACATAATTCTTATTAAAATATATTACTTTAAAATTTTTTTAATATCATATACAATATTTACAAATTAGGTATCTACATTGAATAAAAATCTTATAGAGAAATTATCAAAAATATTGACTAAAAAAAATCTTATTATATCCACCGCTGAATCATGTACTGGTGGGTTTTTAGCTAACAAAATAACAAATATAAGCGGATCTTCAAAATATTTTTTGGGAGGAATTATTACATATAGTAATGCTTGTAAAACTAGTCTTTTGAATGTTGATCGCAATATAATTGACAAAAATGGAGCAGTAAGTGCAGAAGTAGCATATGAGATGGCAAAAAATGTTAAAGAAAAGTTTAAAACTGATTTGGCAATATCTACAACAGGAATAGCAGGGCCAACAGATGCTACAAAAGAAAAACCAATAGGCACAGTCTATATTGGTTTTGCAAATTTGGATGGTATTGATACAAAATTATTTCATTTTTCAGGAAATAGACTGCAAATTAAAGAAGCTGTTTCAAAAAAAGCCATAGAATGGATTCTAAATTGGATAAAGATAAATTTTAATTTAGTATGAGATGATATAAATGGAAAAATATAGTGAAAATAGACCATGGGGTAAATTTGAACAATTTTCATTAAATGAAGTATCTACTGTAAAAATAATTTATGTCAACAAAAATGAAGAACTAAGTCTCCAATATCATAAAAAAAGAGAAGAATTTTGGAAGATAATAGATGGTAATCCTATTATCACAATCGGAGATAAAGAGATAGAAGCAAAAAAAGATGATGAATTTTTTATACCTATAGAGACAAAACATAGAATCAAAACAAAAGATAGCCCATCTAGAATTTTAGAAATTTCATTTGGAAATTTTGATGAAAAAGACATTGTAAGATTAGAAGATAAATATAATCGCATTTAGCCCAATTTTTAAGTTTTAATGAATTTCTCTTTATTTTTTAATATTTTTATAAAAATTAATAACACTAAAAGAGTTCTTTTGAAATTTTTTATTTGTTTCTCTTTTATGGTATGCTATGGTCAATACAAAAGAAATACTTGAAAAAAGCAAAACAATTGCTGTTGTTGGATGTAGTAATAGTCCACATAAAGCCGCACATATTATCCCTAAACATATGCAATCCCAAGGATACGCTATCACCCCAATAAATCCTAATTCTGATTCGGTTTTAGGTAAAAAAGCATATAAATCAATAGAAGATGTAACAGAAAAAATAGATATTGTAAATATATTTAGACCCTCAGAAGAAGTTTTAGAGATTGTAAAAAGATCTATCCCTAAAAAACCAAAATACGTCTGGATGCAAAAATGGATAAAGAATCAAGAAGCTAAAGAACTTGCAAATAAACATGGAATTGAAGTAGTCCAAAATAAATGTATTGGAGCAGAATATGATCGTCTTTTTAAAAATTAAATTTCTTTCGAATTTAATATAATAGTGATCAAATTGACTGATATAGTAAGCAAAGCGCATAAAGACAAAGAAGAAGAAATGAAATGCCCAATGTGCTCACGTTATTTATGTAAAAGTTGTTTTGAAGATTCCAAAGGCACAAAAATATGCCATGATTGTAGCCTAAATATCAAAAAAAGCAATACATTAAAAATAATGATAACATTTATTGTGGCTTTAGTTTTGGGTTTAACTAGTGTTTTACTTTTAATCTGATAGTTCTTTGCACC
>CAYQAE010000002.1:8616-21661 GCA_964415445.1 uncultured archaeon
TAATTTTTCACTGCAAGGTTCAATGTGGATATTCACACCATAGACAGAATCAATTTTATCAACTATTTTTTTCTCTACTACTTCAGTAATTTTGTGAGCAGAATATACATCCATTTTTGGATCAACTAACATATGCAAATCAGCCTGTGCAAATATTCCAAAATAATGTATTCTAATATTATGAACTTTCACAACTTTATTAACGCTTAGAGCTATTTTTTCTATCCTATCATACATTTTTGGATCTACAATTGTTCCAATTAATTTCTTAGCATTTTTATATCCAAATTTTAAACCAATATATGTTATGAATATTCCCAAAATTATACCTAATATAGCATCAATATGTGTAATATCAAATACTTGGTAGATAAAAATACCCACTAAAACTATCACAGAAGATAGTGAATCTGTTCTATGATGATATGCATCTGCAACTATCGCATCTGAATTACTAACTTTACCCAAAGAATATGCGTATCGAAATAAAAATTCTTTTAAAATTATAGAAGCTATCATCGCTATTGATGCATATTCTGAAACAATATTAGGGGCATCAGAAGTTAGGCGAACATAACTCTCCTCTATTGTAATAATACCAACCAAAAGAAGAAATATAGCTAACAAAAATGCAAATAATTGTTCAATCTCTCCATGTCCATAGGGATGAGATTTATCAGGGGGTTTTGAGCTATATCTAAAAGCAAGTATTACCAACAAAGAGGTAAAAGAATCAGATAATGTATGAAAAGCATCTGCAACTACTGCTATACTATTTGAAATCAATCCTAAAACAAATTTAAAGATAAATAATAATAAATTAACTAATATACTTACAGTTGCAGCTTTATATGCAATTTTTCTTCTATCTACCAAATTAAACTACATCCCAATTTAAATATTAAAGAGATAATTATAATGGTTATTGTTTGGGTAAATATTTATAATGAAATCTTCAAACATTGATATAATATATAAAATTCTAAAGAATGAAATTAAAAAATATAATGTTCCTGTTGTAGATTTAATTGAAATTCAAACTCAAGATCCTGCAAAAGTATTGATCTCCACTATTTTGTCAGCCAGAACTAAAGATGAAACTACAAAGTCTGTTACAGAAGGATTATTTAAAAAAATTAAAAATATAAATGATTTCAAAGAATTAAATGAATCTGAAATAGAAAATTTAATTTATCCTGTGGGATTTTATAGAAACAAAGCAAAATATCTCAAACAATTACCATATGTTTTAGATGAAAAATTCAATGGAAAAATACCTAAAGATATAGAAAAACTAGTAAAATTACCAGGTGTAGGTCGAAAAACAGCTAATTTAGTTGTTGCTGTTGCTTTCAGAAAAGATGCAATTTGCGTAGATGTGCATGTTCACAGAATTATGAATAGATTAGGTTATATAAAAACCAAAACACCTTATGAAACAGAAAATGCACTTAGAGAGAAATTACCACAAAAATATTGGCAGACAATAAACTCAATTTTAGTAGCTTTTGGCCAAAACCTCTGCAGACCCACCTCACCTTTTTGTAGTAGATGTCCTATTGAAAATTATTGTAAAAAAATAGGTGTAACAAAAAGTAGATGAATAATAGAAAAAAAGAAAAAGAGAGACAATGCCGGTTTCCCGACAAAGACACATCTTAGTTCATCTAGGAAAAAAAGCCAGAAACAGTACAATCTACTATCTCTAGTAGAAGGCGAAATCCAATTGATATCCTTGATGACCTAAAATGTTTGATACTATGTATCCACATATAAAATAAACTAAGATGTATATGAACGTTTGGCGTTCAAAAAGAGTTATATCTCTTTTTAAGGTTAAAAATAACCTACTTCGCCCAAAATGAATTAACCCATTTATGTATATAATACTTACGTAAAATTACTTCCAGCCTTTAATTTATAGAATTAAATAATTAATAAGCAAAAAACCTATTTAGAAAAGCTATTAGCTAACAAATAATCACAATTTTTGCAAAAAACATTTTCTTTTCTATCAACATCCTCTATAGTAACTGAAAATGACATTACACATTTTGGATCACTACAATGCGACAGACCAAAAGTATGGCCTAATTCATGTGTAATTTCTTTTTGTAATCTTCTATTTTTTTTTTCACACCTATCTGAATTTATTCGATACATAGAGACAATTGCACATTTACCAGGATGTTCTGCCATACCAAAAACGAAATTCAACATAGGAGAAAATAAATCCACAGAAGTTACAACTAACAATTTATTAGAATCGTTTTTATAAAGATCTAGTGCCTTAATATACTCTAAATAAATTTCTGCCATATATTGATCTCTTTTTTTGTCATAAGCTTCAGAAAGGAGGGGAAAATTATCTTTATGTACATAAAAATTTGTTCTAAATATTATTTCTAAATTAGGAATGATGTTATAAAGAATAGATTCATCAATATCTCCCGATGGAATTAAATAGGTATTAATAGCCATCTCTCCCCACCATATGACCAAATAGATAAAATATTACACAAACTAATTTATTTAAGAACATGTTTATCTACTCAAATCATAATATTTAAAAATATCGACATAGTGATTGGATTATAAAAGTCTAGTTAGTGAAAAAGAATGCGAATTCAATTAATAACATTTGCCAAAATTGATCCAAATTTTTTGGATAGTCTCGCAGAGGGAATTGAGACTGTACTCAATGATATATCTGATCAACTATTTTTTTCATGTGGCACACAATATAAAAAAAATCCGCTACCTAAATTGTCTTATGATATATCAAAAAAACAATATAATGCAGAGTTAATTTTAGAAAATTTAGGCTACTATAGAACAAATAATGACATTATTTTAGGGATATTAGATGTAGATGTATCATCAGATCCACATATATTTTTATTTGGAAAAGCAGATATACAAAAAAAAGTAGCGATTATTTCTCTTTACCGATTAATTAGTAAATTTGATAATGAACCATATAAAGTCATAGAAAGAGCTACAAAAGAAGCAGTACATGAGATAGGGCATATATTCAATCTTGATCATTGTCAAAATAAACAATGTGTTATGGTCTCATCAGAAACAGTCTTAAATATTGATAGAAAATCCATGCTATTTTGTCCTAATTGTATACAAAAATTAGTTGGTCATAAACCATATCCATTTTGATATTTTCCAATATAATTATATATACTATATTTTTCGTTAAGTTTAAATATAATGTTTTATAATTATAATATTGATAAAAAATTAAAATCAAAGTAAGGAGTAGCTCAATACATAGAATGAGTTTATATCATGTTCATTCGGGATTTTCGGATGAATCGGGCAAGAAGGCTGCCTTGCTCTCAATCAACAGCGCGAAGGAGCAGAAAGCCTTCTCCTTTTTCATTTTTTTAAATATTCAAAACTTTCCCCAACCTTAATTAATTCTAGCAATTTTAATGTAGACTAATGAAAATTCAAGAATTGACTAAATATAATGTTCAAAAAAACTTAATCTCAATTTTTGAAAAAGAAGGAATTACAGATTTATTTCCCCCACAAATTGATGCAATTAAAGAGGATATA
This sequence comes from uncultured archaeon, assembly GCA_964415445.1. Lineage (GTDB taxonomy): Archaea > CAYQAE01 > CAYQAE01 > CAYQAE01 > CAYQAE01 > CAYQAE01. The sequence goes on from CAYQAE010000002.1 coordinate 12,190, forward strand.
CTAATTAAAGATAATTTCTTAATTACAATCCCAACTGCATCAGGTAAAACTTTAATTGCAGAGATGGCAATGCTCGCAGAAATTGAAAAGACTCAAAAAAAAGCACTCTATATAGTTCCGCTTCGAGCTTTGGCCTCAGAAAAATATAGGGAATTTAAAAAATATGAAAATTTAGGATATAAAGTTGGTAGATCAACAGGGGATTTAGATTCAACAGACTATTGGCTAAAAAATTATGATATTATAATTGCAACTTCAGAAAAAGTTGATTCTCTAATAAGACATCAAACCCCATGGATATCAGACTTATCAATTGTAGTAATTGATGAATGCCACCTTATAAATGATGAATCACGTGGGCCAACTCTTGAGATAAATATTGTAAAGCTAAAACAACTAAACCCAAATATAAGATTAATTGCATTAAGTGCAACCATAGGAAATTCAAAATATCTAGCTAAATGGCTAAATTCTAAACTTATTACAAGCACATGGAGACCTGTTGAGTTAATTGAATCAGTATATGACTATGAAAATATTTATTATGAATCAGGTGAGATTAAAGAAGCTAGTGCAAAAGATCTAATTGATCTAGCAATTGAACCAATTAAAGATGGAGGACAAACTCTAATTTTTCTAAATTCTCGAAGATCAACTCAAGCCCAAGCTAGAAAAATATCTAAAAAACTAAAAGACGAACTCTCCAAAGAAGAATTAACTAAACTAAAAGAAATATCTCAAAAATTGATAAACAGAGAAGAAACTACAAAGACTGCTAAACAGTTAGCTGAATTTATCTCAAAAGGAGTTGCATTTCATCATGCAGGACTCACATATTCTCAAAGAACTTTAATAGAAAATAAATTTAGAGACGGTTTAATTAAAATAATTACTGCAACTCCTACCTTGGCTGCAGGTATAAATCTACCGGCCCGAAGAGTTATCGTTCGAGATTATAAAAGATTTAATCCCAATTTTGGAGCATATCCCATACCTATACTTGAGGTCAAACAAATGTTAGGTAGAGCAGGACGTCCAAAATATGATAAATTTGGTGATTCTTTTATTGTCACAAAATATCCAAATGAAGCTTATCAAGTTCTAGATAGATATATCCGAGGAGATCCTGAAGATATCAGCTCAAAGTTAGCCTCAGAACCTATACTTAGAATGCAAATTTTGGGTCTTATCTCATCTTATTTTGTAAAGGATGAAAGTGAAATCCTCTCATTTTTAGAAAAAACATTTTTTGGATATCAATTTGGAATAGAAGCAGTTGAAAATATAGTTGAGCAAGTTTTAAAATTTTTAGAAAAAGAAGAACTAATTAAAATTAAATCTAAGGAATTAAAAACCACAAGATTTGGAAAAAAAGTATCCCAATTATATATTGATCCACTTTCTGCAGCTATATTCAAAAAGGCAATAACCAAACCGATTTTAGGGGACCCTACATTAGGACTTCTGCATCTAATTTCAAAAACACCTGATATGCCAAAATTATACCTGAGAACTAATGATAGAGAAGAATATGATGTTTTGGCAGAAAAAATTTATGATAAATTAATTATAAAACCACCTAATCCTTTTGAAAATCCCTATGAATATGAATATTTTTTATCTGAACTTAAAATGATGGATATTATCAGATGGTGGATAGATGAGAGAACAGAAGATGCAATAACTTCAAGATTTAAAATCGGACAGGGAGATCTTAGAAATTATGTAGAAAGTGCAAATTGGCTACTTTATGCATTTTATGAAATTTCAAAAATATTGGATCTAAAGAACATATCAAAAAATATATTCAATCTAAGGACACGTGTCAGATATGGTATAAAGAGAGAACTATCTCATCTTGTTAAATTAAAAGGAATAGGCAGAGTTAGAGCAAGAAAAATATATAATTTAGGATATAAAACTCTAAACAGCGTAAAGAAAGCAGATTTAACTAAAATCCGAGGAATAGGAAAAGAGTTATCAGATAAAATTCAAGCTCAATTAAAAGAAATTAGTAGCTAAGCTATAGATAAGTTGAATTATTTATTAACTCAAAATATTCTTTAAATGTTTACATCCTACTTTTTGATATGGAACAAAATTCAACTCTTTGGGAAAAAAGATGGACTATTTTAGGAGTTTTGGGATTTTTTTCAATATTTATACTCTGTTTTTTAACTTTTTTTCCTCTAATTAATGGAATTGCATTAGGTATACTACTAGCTTATGTAGCATATCCCCTACATAAACGCATATTAGGCCAAGGTAAACATAAATCCTATGCTGCTATGGGTGCTTTATTTATAATAATCATACCTTTTTCAGTACTATTTATGATAGGTTTATATGAATTTGCACAAGAGATGCTCTCTATTCGTGATAATCCAGAACAATTTGAAGAAGACGTATATGAATTTTTAGACAAACTTGGCCTAGAACATGACTATTATGACCGAGCAGTAGATTGGTTAACTGACTATCTTACGTCAATTGAGACTATAACATTTATTGCTTTCTTCCTTCTAGATTTAATTATATGTATTTTTGTAGCCTTTTATCTAGTTAGAGATGGACCCAATTTAAAGAAATCAATCTTAGAGATGTTTTCAGGAAAGAAAAGGTTGGTTATTGAAATATTCATAAAAAGAGTTAATCAAGCAATGGAGGGCTTATTTGTGGGACATATTTTTACTGCCGTTTTAGAAGGAGTTATAGCAGGAATCGTCTTCTATGCTTTTGGAGTACCCCTAGCATTTTTTTGTGCATCTTTAATTGTAATTGCAGCCTTAATGCCCATAGTAGGAGAATGGATGGTAACTCTACCTCTAGCCGGGTGGTTAGCTTATGACCAATCAGTTGCTATGGCAGGTCTATTTTTAGCAATTTCTTCGCTCACTTTAATTTTTATGCCACAATTTTTATTCAAACCAATTGTAGCTGGAAAAGCCGCTGAGATGCATCCTTTATTAGTCCTGTTAGGATTTATAGGTGGACCTCTTATATTTGGAATATCTGGATTTGTCCTTGGACCTTCTTTTATGGCCTTATTTTTAGCTACCCACAGAACAATATGTGATTGGCGCAAATGTGAAGGAGATGGAGAAAGATATAAAAAAATGTTAGAAGAATGTATAAATTGTGATAAATCATGAGAGAATTATTATCAAAAGAAGTTGATCTTACAGACCGAGTTAAGATAAAAATTACTTTAAGTGAAGGAGATCGAGGTAAGTTAATGGATATCAGAAGATGGGAAAGATTTTTTAATTGGGAAACTAGAGAATACAATGATGATTTTAGGCCAACAAAAAAAGGAGTCGCCTTTGAAGCAAAAAAAGATATCGCAGAAAAACTAGTTGATGCAATAAATACATTAAAAGGTGCTCTACCTGAAGATGAGCCTAATACAGAACAAGACTAAAATGACCTACTTTTGGTTCAAATACATCTCCTGTAGTTAGCAATTCTTTAAGCATAGCTTTTATATCTGCTTCTGTAGTTTTTGGAAAATTTTCCATAATTTTAGACAAAGAAACGCCTTGCCCCTCATCTTGCTCTTCTAATATTTTCTTTAATTTATCAATCTTATCATCATCAACTTTGGATTCACCAGATGCCATCTCTGGTTTTGATTCATTATCTATTTCTTTTAATTCATTAATCGATACCACAATGTTAGGATCAATATTTGCCTCCTTAACTTTTCTTTTGGCTTCTCTTATGTCTTGAATAGAGTCTAAAATTTGGCTAGCTTTTTTAAAATCTTCTTTAGCTTTCTTAACATCCATATAAGTTGCAAGTTTGTGATATGTCAACCAATTAGGATCATCGATTTTTGCAATCGACTCTAAATTAATACGTTTCTCTCCTTCCCATTCATTTGCCTTAGCTACAACTTGAACTAAATCTCCTTTCTTTAGACCTTCTAATGAACTTGCTAATTCACGATATGCAAAACAAGATACAGTTTCTGTATTGTCATCTAAAAGCATCACAGAATAATTTGATTCATCAAATATTCTTGGTGTATCTGCAACCATTGCTATAAGTTTAACACGAGAGATTTCTTTTGCATAATCTGTAATTACATAATTTGATTCAAAATCTCCTTCAGTCTGTACATATCTACTTTTATGAAAATCTTGAAGATAAATTCTTTGTGCAGGCTGTCTTTGCATTATATCTCACATTTTTCCTTGATTTTTTTATATAATTCTAAATCAAATTTAGAAAAATCAGTTATAATCTCTGAATTAAGAGTTAGTTCACCATCTGATTCAAATGGTTTGCCCACTACCCTAATTAAAGATGTTTCACCATATAATCTATCACATAAAACTGTTATAGTGGATGTTCCATCATCAACTTTCATTGAATAATTAACATCATCTTTTGAAACAACTGTAGCTATAATAGATACTCTAGTATCTTCTTTAGATATATCTGAAATATTTTTCTCTTTTGCTGGCAGTTTCCTCATTCTCTCTTCTTCCAAACTCAATTCACCTAAATTTTTTCTAATAATTTTTTAGTCTCAGAAGTTGGATCTGGCTTAAATGTAGAATAAACTTTCATATTAAGTCCACTAAATTCATTTTCTTCAACTTTTCCACTAAATAAATAATCTTTACCTAAAATTTCACTACAATTTTCATTTAAATAAGTTAAACCTGCTTCTCTCTTATCTAGACCAGAATCTAAAAGCTCTACTACTTTATCCCATATTTCTTTAGTGGGCTTGTTGAGAAGTCGCTCTGCATTTTTGTCAAAAAAAACAGCTCGCATAAAACCAGTTGTATCATCAATCCCACATTCAACAACACATTTTTTCTTGGGTGTTACTTTTCCACATTCTTGACAAATTGAATCTTCATCAACTGATTTAAAACAATTAGGACATGATTCAAAAAGCGTGCATCTATAAAATTTCACTAAAGTTGCTAAAACTTCTTTGTATTTATCTTGATCTTTTAAATCAGATATTACGACCCTATCTAGCTTAAAATCACTTTGAATATCATCAATAGGTGGAAGATCTTTTATTCTTATATCAGAATCTTCAATTGGATTTACCACAACCTTTGTATTATACCCTATTGTTGCCTCAATTTGACCTTGCCATCCTTCTTTTGTGCGAGTATCAATAATTTTTAGTATATCACCTATTTTAAGGTTAGGAATAAATTCATCACATTGATCATTCCAAAAAGCAACTCTAATTTGTGAATTGCCATCACTTAATAAAACATTAGCCACTTTTCCAGGATTTCCATTTTTTCTCACAAAAGTATTTGTCGGAAAAATTCTAACAATTCTACCAACTATATTTAGACCATCAAGATTTGGAGTTAGATCTGAAATTTTAGGTTGAGAAGATACATCTTTCTCCTCCACTGTAATACCCTTCTCCTTTGCAATTAGTGCAGCTGCCCCTAAAGGAGTTAGCAGACCAGACATTGTGTTCCTTTTGGTCTCTATTAAATTTTCAACTTTTTCTTTATCAATATTAGTCTGTATTGCTATCTGATTAACTATTTCATCATATTCCATCTCTATCAACAAAAAACTAGTTAGAAAAATACAAATAAATTTGTATTTATAATTTTTTTCTATAAAAAATAGTTTAAAAATATGGAAATAAAAAAGAAGTTAATTTTTTATTTTGGTTTTGGCTTGGGTTTTTCTTCTGCTTTGGGCTTTTCTTCTGGCTTTGGTTTGGATTCTGGTTTAGATTCTTTTTTTTCTTCTGGCTTAGGTTTAGGTTTTTCCTCTTTTTTTTCTTCCTTCTTTTCTTCTTTTTTAGGCTCTTTTTTTTCTTCTTTCTTCTTCTCTTCCTTCTTCTTTTCTTCTTTCTTCTTTTCTTCTTTCTTCTCTTCTTTTTTCTCTTCCTTCATTGGCTCTTTCTTTATTTTCTTCCTTGATATCCCTTTTAATCCTACTTTAGATCTCTTTGATCTTAATAATTCATCAAAACCTTTAGTTAATGTCTCATCTAACTTTCTTATGAATTCTCTAAGTGAAGTACAAAAATGTTGCTGCACACGTTTGATATTTTCATTAAGTATTTTTTTATATTCTGATTCTAACATACCATATGCCATACTCGATAATGCTCCAGATTGTTCTTTTTCAGAAATTCTACTAGTAACATCTTTAGTAATAGTTTCTACAAAATCCCCTAATTCGTCTAAAGATTGATATATAGCAGTCTCAATGCCCTTTACATCTTCATGGGCTTTAGAGACTATATTATAAATTTTCTCTTCTATTTTACTTGCGCCATCTCTTAATTCTCTTCCTTTTGATACCTTTTTTTCTCCAGCTTCTGATTTTTTCTCTGCTTCTGGTTTAGGTTTTTCAGGTGGCCCTCCACCGGGCGGTTTACGTCCTGGTGGCGTTGGTGGTCCAGGGGGTCTCATTCCTGGTTTTCTAAATGGTGGTCTTGGTTTCATAATTATCGCCTTATTTATACTTCATCACTACTAACTTATTTTAAATGTTGTGCTAACCATTACAAAATTTAATTTTTCCCTATAAATTTTCTCTTTTTCTATATTGTCGCAAAAAATAATTAAAACTGCCCTAACAATTGAACTTCAATAGAAAATATATATATTCAAATAAATGATCGAAAAAATTACATATTCTTTTTTTAGAGATATAAAAAAAGTTAATTTTGTATTTTTTAAAAAAAATTAAGAATTTAAAACTATTAAATTAATTTAAAATACCCAATATCTTTCTTTATTAAATTCAGATATTAAAAGATTAATGAATATCATTCTATAAGCTAAATAAGATTATAAATACTCTTATTTAAGAAAATAATTAGTATATATTTCTCTTTTTTAATTTTATATATGTTGACATTTGACTAGATATTTATTAAATAAGGTGAAATATATGACAATTAAAGTAGCAATAAACGGATTTGGAAGAATAGGTCGTAACTTTTTTAGAGCTGCTCAAAATAGAAAAAATATAGATATTGTAGCAGTAAATGATATTACAGACCCAAAAACACTAGCGCATTTATTAAAATATGACTCTGTACACGGAAAATTCAACGGAAATGTTAAAGCTTCAGAAAATGCGATAGTAGTAGATGGAAAAACAATAAAAGTACATTCAGAGCGAGATCCAGCAAACTTACCTTGGAGCGAAGAAGGTATTGAGGTAGTTATTGAATCAACTGGTTTATTTAGAGATAGAGATAGCGCATCTAAACATCTAAAGGCCGGAGCAAAAAAAGTAATTATCTCAGCACCTGCAAAAAATCCTGATCTAACTATCGTTTTAGGAGTAAATGAAGACGATTATGACAAAGATAAACATCATATCATCTCAAATGCATCCTGCACTACAAACTGTCTAGCTCCTATTGCAAAAATTCTTCTAGATAATTTTGGTCTAAAGAGAGGTTTTATGACTACAATCCACTCATATACAGCAGATCAAAAATTACAAGATGGACCTCACAAAGATCTAAGAAGAGCACGTGCTGCAGCACAGTCTATGATACCAACAACTACAGGTGCCGCAGTTGCTGCATCTTTAGTAATTCCAGAACTTAAAGGAAAATTAGATGGTCTAGCTATTCGTGTACCTACACCAAATGTATCTTTAGTCGATTTAGTAGCAGAGTTAGAAAAGGATGTATCAGTTGATGAGATCAATAAAGTTTTCAAAAAAGAATCTGAAGGTAAACTTAAAGGAATATTAGAATATTCAGAAGAGCCACTAGTATCAATTGATTTTAACACTTCTTCTGCCTCTTCAATATATGATGCAGAATCAACATACTTGCTAGATAAGAACTTTGCAAAAATCCTAGCTTGGTATGACAATGAAATGGGATACTCTACAAGGCTTGTCGATTTATGCGAGCATATCATATAAATCCCAAATTTTCTTTATTTTTTTATTAGGTGAAGATAGATATGAAAGAATTTCTAACTTTAGATGATGTGAAAGTTGGTGGAAAAACAGTTTTTTTAAGAGTAGATATTAATGCACCGGTTGATGAGAAAACAAAAAAAATTACTTCATCAAATAGAATTGAAGCTCATGCAAAAACAATTAAAGAATTATCAGAGAAAAATGCAAAAGTAGTAGTTTTGGCTCATCAAGGTAGACCTGGTTCATCTGATTTTATTCCTCTAAATCAACATGATAAATTATTAGAAAAATATGTAGGTAAAAAAATTAATTATGTAGATGATATATTTGGATCAAATGCTCAAAATTCAATTAAATCACTAAAGGACGGTGAAATTCTTCTATTAGAAAATCTTAGATTTTTCTCAGAAGAGCAGATGGAAAAAACATCAGAAGAACATGCTCAAAATATAATGATCAAAAATTTAGCACCTTTGGGTGATCTTTTTGTAAATGATGCATTTTCTGCTGCACATAGAGCCCATGTTTCTATGGTTGGATTTGCAGAAAAACTAAAAACTATAGCTGGACGTGTGATGGAATATGAGCTAACTTCACTACAAAAAGCTATGGAAAATCCACAAAGACCTTCTGCTTTCATCTTAGGTGGTGCAAAACCTGAAGATTCAATTAAAGTTATGGCTCATTCTTTAGGAAATGAAACTCTAGATTATGCCATAGTATGTGGAATAGTTGGCCAACTCTTTGTAAAAGCTGCAGGATATGATTTAGGTAAAAAAACTGAAGATTTTATGGACAAAAAAGGATACCTTAAATTTTTAGGTAAATGTAGGGACATATATGAAAAATACAAAGACCATATTATACTACCTGTAGATTTAGCAGTGGATAAAGATGGAGTGCGAGAAGAAGTAGATTTAGACGACCTACCTTCTGATTATTCTGTGCTAGATATAGGTAAAAAATCAGGGAAAAAGATAGCAGAAATTTTGAAAAAATCAAAATCAATAATGATAAATGGACCAGCTGGAGTCTATGAAGATGATAAATTTGCAAAAGGCACAAAAATGATATTGGATGCAATATCTGAATCAGATGGATTCTCACTAGTTGGTGGAGGACATACCATTTCTGCGATTGATAAACTAGGCATGGATGTATCTAAATTTTCATATATCAGTCTAGCTGGCGGGGCATTAATTAGATATCTAACCGGTAAAACTTTTCCAATTGCCCAAGAATTTAAAAAATATGCAAAATAATACTTCAAGATGATAATTATGAAAGATCCGCTAAAGAAAGTAGAAGATACATATGCAAAATACATAGATGCAATTGAAGATTTTAAAAATAGAGCTCTAAGTTTAGATAAAGAAGATGATCTAATAAATAATTTTGCACCAGATGAGAACAATGAAGACATACAAAAAATAGATTCTAAAAATTTCAAATCAACAGAGAATAAAATCAGAAAGATGCTTGCAGATGGATTATCTATCGATAAAATAAAGAAAATGAGATTTTAGGTGATAGACTATTACCTTAGTAGGTATAATATCAGATAGCCATGACA
>CAYQAE010000002.1:21671-23336 GCA_964415445.1 uncultured archaeon
CTAAATGTAAACTATGTTATACATTCAGGAGATGTAATATCACCATTTACAGCCAAAAACCTACGAAAACTCAATTCAAAATTATATATTATTTTTGGAAACAATGATGGAGAGCGAGATGGTGTTTTTAAAAAATTTAGCTCATTTTCAAACCATCTCAAAGATCTAGGCACAATAGACATTGAAGGATCAAAATTTGCAATCTATCATGGAACAGATCTAAAAATAACTCAAGCCCTTATCAATTCACAAGATTATGACTATGTCATATCAGGCCACACCCATGAGAAAAAAATAGATAAAAAAGGAAAAACTATTCATGTTAATCCTGGAGAAGTCTGTGGATACCTAAGTGGTAAAAAAACAATAGCTACGATTAATTTAGATACAAAAGAAGTAAAATCAATAGAACTTTAAAAAAGGTTATAAATCAAAATAAAAAAATTGGTTCATATGAAACTTCAAGATCTAGATAAAAATATGGATGAGTCTGCTTTTTTAAAAATAATATTTAACAACGAAATCTCTAAATATCGATTTTTTGAAGTATTAAAAGAATATATCCAAAATCAAGATAAATATGATGGAATCAAAGATTTTTTGGCTCAGAAAAAGTTTCCAAATATGCAATTTTTAGAAGAATGTCAATCCATGGGTTTAGTGGTCAAAAAAGGAGATAAGATAGAATTATCTTTTGATATTCTAAACAAACTAGAGCAGGCAAAAACTATGTGGAAAGATTTTGTATCTTCCATTCAATGATATCTTTGCAAGTAACAGTTATATCTGAAAATTTCACAAAAAAATAAAAATAGTATTATTGTGCAAAGCCTAATTTATAGCAATCCTTATAAATCGGATGTATCATCCAACATTAGGTGAACATTATGAAACGCTTAATTTTATGTTTAATACCAATACTCCTAATATTAGGATGTATATTTGATGAAAAAGAAATAGATAATTTTAAATTTGGCATACATTACGGAAACGGAACTTCGACCTACACTCAAATTAATGATAGTGAAAAAACTCTACAAGATTACAATATTGAAATTATAAACGATCAAATTACCAAAGTAGGAGATAAAAATGCAACAAAAAACTATATGTGGGCACTATTAATTGAAGAAAAATACTTTCCAAAAATACCAAATAACCTATACGAATATGATTCAATCGATATTGCATACCGTGCAAGATCTACATTAATCCTAAATTATACAAACGGAACTTATCAAGAATTTGAAATACCAAGTGGTATGTCAATACTAGATGCAACTAAAAGTATCACACAAATTGAAAAAAAATACTATTCAAGCTTTAATGACTACCTACTTACCTCAATTAACAGAGTTAAAAATAACGACGACACTAACATGTACTGGCAGTGGTATCAAGGAAATGAAACCCACAAAAATCTAGGACTAACTGGTGCCAACCACCATATAATAGATAATTTCGAAATAATAGAATGGAAATACGAAAAACTAACCTATTAAAGATGAAATACAATCCCTACTCCTTTCTGTTTTTCTTCATTAGCATTATAATTATCACTATCCTATTTTACCATCCAATAATACTCTCATCAATTTTACTTTCACAAATTATAATTACAATATCAAATAAAAAATCCAAAGAACTCATAAATACCCTAAAATT
>CAYQAE010000002.1:23346-25712 GCA_964415445.1 uncultured archaeon
ACCCTAGCCCTAACCTTAATCTTCTCACTAATCTATTCAATACTTTTAGGATTTACAACATCACCCACAAAACCAAAAGACGAAAGCATAATATTAGGTCCCTATAACACAAATATAGAGCTACCAATTCCAACTTACGATGGAGATTTCAAATTCCAAAATGAAACTCTATACATCCTAATGGATCAAAAAATGATATTTTTTATCGCAATCACTTTTTTAATCTTAAATATATTAATGATAGCATCTTTCCTACTATTAGAATTTGTAAATCCAGAAGATATTCTACATATCTTAAGAAAAACAAAATTTACAAAACTAGCTTTAACTGCTAGTATCTCCCTAAGATTTCTACCAGTGCTGATAGATGATCTAAAAAAATACAAAAAAATCATGAAACTAAGAGGTTATAAATTCAAAAAAAGAAAATTTTCCAAAAATTACTCACACCTATTTAACGCAGCACTAATGCGCACCCTAAAGAGAAGCACATCAGTTGCAGAAAGCTTAGAATCACGAGCATATGCCTCAAAAGACAGCACAATATATAAACCAATTCAATGGAACAGAAAAAGTATCTTTCTAACAATTAATTCAGCAATTATACTCATCACAGTCCTATTTTTGTATAATCTAGTCCATTTTGAGATGTATCCAGATCTAAAATATACCCTATTTAGTCAAAATATCCTTATCTTCTCCTTAATTTTGTTCACAATATCTACAACCCCATTTTTAGGAGTAAAAAATAATGATAAAAATTGAAAACCTCACATACAAATATAATACCAAGAAAGTATTAGATAATATAAATTTAGATATCGACAGCTCTACCCATATAATAGGAGATTCTGGATCAGGTAAATCTACACTACTTAGAACTCTAAATGGACTTATACCACATTTTTATGGAGGAAAACTCCAAGGAAAAGTAGAAATAAATCAAAAAAATACCCAAAGATATAAGATAAATGAATTAGCTAAAGAAGTAGGTCTACTTTTTCAAGATCCAGAAAATCAATTCCTAACATCCACAGTTAATTCTGAAATAGTATTGGGGATGGAAAATTTAGGATTTAAAAAAGAGGAAATAAAACAAAAACTAGACTATTTTACAGATAAATTATATCTTGCAAATCTATTAGATAGAAAAACAGATCAATTATCTGGTGGGGAAAAACAAAAGGTCATTTTAGCTTCAATCCTATCCATGGATCCAAAAATATTAGCATTAGATGAGCCATTTTCAGAAATCGATCAAAAATCTAAAGATAATTTAAATGAAATTCTTACTAACTTAGAAGATGAACACACTATTTTGATTGCAGAACATAGCCAAAAAATAAACTCAGAAAAAATTTATCTAAATGGAGGAAAAATATCAACATATATACCAAAAAAAATAGAATTTCCAAAGATAAATTCAAAAAAAGGAGATATACTCCTAGATATAGACAACCTATCTTGCGGATATAACAAAAAAGAAATAATTTCAAACTTAGATCTAGACTTATACCAAGGTGAATGCTTAACTTTATGTGGAGAAAACGGATCAGGTAAATCTACCCTAATTAAAGCAATGCTTAATATGATAAAATCAGTGGGCAAAATCAATTTTTATAAAAACAATATTGGCGTAGTATTTCAAGATCTAAACCTCAATTTTATGACAGATTCAGTCGAAAATGAAATAATAGATTCAACTAAAAATCTAAACATTATACCAAAAATAGATGAACTGACAGACTATTTTAACCTAAAAAAGGGAGCATATCCTCAAAAAATGAGCGGAGGCCAGATGCAAAGACTAGCCCTAGCTTGTGCATTTGCAAGAAAATCCGAAATACTAATTTTAGATGAGCCAACTAGAGGTATGGATCAAAATAACAAGCTAAAACTATTCAATCTAATAAAAAAACACTGTGAAAATCAAAAAGCTGCTATCATTGCAACACACGACAGAGACATTATAAATTTCTCAACTCGAAGGAGAGACCTAAATTGAATATAATTGTGATAATTTTCTTATCAATTCTAATTTTTTTATCTAGCATGTTTATATGCTTTGAAATTAGAGAAAAATCTAGCAGAGATATCGCAATTGTATCTATGCTATCATCTCTCTCTGCTGCATCCAGAATATTCTTTGCACCAATTGCACAAGTTACCCCATCAGATTGGCTAACTTTCTCATCTGGTTTTTGTTTTGGTATCTCATCTGGCTTTGTAGTAGGTGCACTAACTATTCTAATTTCAAATTTTGTACTAGGCCACGGGGTGTGGAGCATATTTCAGATGGTAGGATTAGGTCTAATTGGAATGATCGGTGGTCTAATTGGTAAAATTACCAAAACATGGCGAGTAAA
>CAYQAE010000002.1:25722-30663 GCA_964415445.1 uncultured archaeon
ATATGACTATATTACAAATATTTGGTTTTTAATATTCCTACCTTATCCAAAAACACTTCATTGGTATCTTGTAATCTGTGTTATGGGATTTAAATTTGATGTAATTCATGCGATAGGAAATTTTCTATTTATCCTATTTTTTTCAGAAAATACGATCAATATTTTACAAAGATACAAAAAAGAAGGATCAATAATTACATAACTTTTCTTTTAACTTAATTAATTTATCTTCTAATGTATTGATAAAAATACCCCAGTTAGGACGTAATTTTTTAGGAATAAAATGATTAGTAGTGTTACCTATAAATTTACTATTTTTATAAGCATCTTTTGTCTTTTTCAAAAGACTATCAAAGAATTTATTCAAATCCATTTTGATTTTATAAAAATCTAAGACTAAATTTAGAGCTATTATAAATTTAGAAATTTCAAATTCTAAATCTAAACTATAATATATATCATAAATGTCTTTACCTTCAAATCTCTGATGAAGAGCTACAATTTTTCTTGCAATTAAATCTTCTAATGAATAAACCCTAAATGCAGTTGATGTGCCACCTAAAAAAGATGAATTTAATATTTCTTTCTTGGGATCATAAACACATATCAATTTTTTTTGACTTAAATAAAACTCAATCCTTACCAAATCCTTTTGATCAAACTCATTGACATAACTACAATTAAATCTTAATGTTCTATGCATCAGGCGCGCCTCTCCAATATCAAATCCATCTATTTTTTTCATTAATGATTTTATTTTGTTAATCCTCTCATCTAATGATTTGTCACTAATATAATCTAAATCAATATCTTCTGAAAATCGATTAATTCCTTTCTTTTGAAGATATACCCTATTTATAGCAGTACCACCTTTTAACACAACTTCATTTGAAAAAATATTAGATAATCTATCTAAAATTTGAGAAATTTTATTTTCCTTTGAGATATATTTCATCCCAAATCCAGTCTTTAGAGCTAAAGTCCTAATTATATCTCTATCCATGACACCACCAAGATAATATGTTTTCTTTTCCTAAATTATCCATTACCTTCCATTCACTAATATATTGACCTGTAGATTTTTTTGTTGGAATTAAGCGTGTTTTTGTTTTTATCTTTCCTTTAAAAAAATCTAATATCTTCTTAGATACATCTAAATCAGTTTTATCTAACAAAGAAAGTATATATCCACTTCTTTGACATAGAGAATTTGATCCATATTTAGCAAATAATTTTTCCAATTCATCCCATCTACACCCTTTATTTAAATAAAGTGCTTTTGTAATTTCTTGATACCCCCCCGCATATTGTGGCTTGTAGAGACAATCAAAAAAGGTTTTTTCTTTTGAAGATACATAATAACCATTATAATATACACTATTAGACGCTTTTTCCCCTATTGCAATATATTGGAAAGTATATTCACCTAATTGAATTCTTTTTGAAGTTTCTTTTGTAACAACAAATATACTAAAAGGGATATACTCAATTAGATCATATATTCTAAGTGCAGATGAAAATCCAATATATCCAGAATAAATTTGTGTAGCAATTTTTAGTGGATCATCTAAAATTGGCTCTTTTGAAGATTCAAATTGAATTAAATATTTCGATTTTTGAATTCTAAACAGGTAACCTTTTTTTGACAAGCTAGAGCAAATTTTGTTTATTTTTAAGCAATCAATCTCAGGAAATAGGTCTTCAATTTCATCTTTAGTTATAACTTCACCTTCAATTTTTCTAATAATATTATAGACACGTTGTTCTGATTTTGTTAAGTAGATATTTTTCATGATATAATGCTATTTTATGGTATTATCTTTATAAATTTATCGAAAATATCTAATAAAATAATGTATTCACAGATATTCTTTGAAAAATTTAAATTTTAAACTAAAATCTATAATTAAATATGTTAAAAATTAAAACAGGAAGCAGAATTCATATTACTCTAATTGATATGAATGGATCATTAGGTCGAATTGATGGAAGTATCGGTATATACTTAAAAAAACCTAATATTAAAGCTTCAATTAAAAAAACAAATAATTTAGATATCAAAAATTCTACAGCCAAAGAAATATACCAAAAATTATCAAAAAAATTTAATCTAGATAATAAAATTTCAATTAATCTAGATACTTACCCAAACCATATAGGTTTAGGTTCAAAAACACAAATTAGTTTAGCAGTAGGCGCACTCATAAATAGATATTATAATCTAAATTTAGACTACATCAGACTAGCAAATATATTAGATAGAGGAGGAACTTCAGGAATCGGAACTTATGGATTTAAATATGGTGGATTTATTTTTGATGCAGGACATAGCTTTGGAAAAGAAAAAGACAAACAAGACTATCTACCATCTAGATTTTCAAAAACAAAAGTAGCACCTCTAATTTCACATCTAAATTTCCCAAACTGGCCTATCACTTTAGTTATTCCAAAATTAAAAGAAGGATTGTCAGGTAATTTAGAAAAAGATTTTTTCAAAAAAAACTGCCCAATACCAATTGATGAAGTAAAACAACTAATACACCTCATTTTAAGTAATCTAATTCCCTCAATTTTAGAAAAAGATCTAGATCTATTTTCAAACACCATAAATAAAATTCAAGATATCGGATTTAAAAAATTAGAAGTTAAAAATTCAGATAAAAAAATTCAAAACACCATAAACATACTAAGAGAAAAAAACTATGGAGTAGGTCTAAGTTCTTTTGGTCCAACTTTCTATGTATTTGCTAAAGAAGATGAAATAAAAGAAACAGTCTTAGAACACATTAAAGCTGATTTTTTGCAAACTTATGCATCAAATGAGGGTGCTAAATTTATATGATCTCAATTGGAATTGATGCAGGATCAAATACATGGTCTGGAGTAAAATTAGAAAATAATAAAGCTTCAGATTACTTTGTAAAAAATACAAAAGATATCAAAAATGATCTAGATAAATTTGTAAATTTTCTAACTAAATTTATAGAAAATAACCCAACAGTTCTACCTTCTGCCTTTGGAGCGAAATTAAATTTATTAAAAAATATAAAAAAGGAAGAATTAAAGCTAGCTCTTCTGAAAAATACTTCAAAAAATACAGTTGGCCTATATTCAGTCTTAAAAAAATTGAAAAATTACAATATAGATGCATACCTTATTCCAAGTATTAAAATGCTACCTACCGTAGCAGACTACAAAAAAGTTAACAAAATTGATATGGGAACATCTGATAAATTATGTGTAGCAGTCTATGCAATAAAAAATCAATCTGAAAAATTAAATATAGATATAAAGAAAACTTCATTTTTATTAATTGAGATTGGATCATCTTTTACCTCTTTAATTTTTGTAGATGAAGGAAAAATAATAGACGGATTAGGTGGAACGTCTGGTGCGATGGGTTTTCATGCAAAAGGTGCAATAGATGGTGAACTATTTTCATTTAAAAAATATTCAAAAAATAAGATATACACAGGAGGCTTAAAAGATATCAAAGAAGACATCGCCAAAGATGCATTTTTAAATTCACTGAAGATGAATATCTCAGGCATCGTTTCAACAAATAAAGTTCCAAAGGAAATTATTATATCACATTCAAATCAAAATGAAATAATTAAAGAAATCATAGAAATATGTAAAACATATTCCAAAGTAGAACTCCTAAAGAACAAAACAAGAGCTTCAAATGCAGCATATGGTGCAGCTCTTTTGGCTGAAGATCTAAAAACTTCAAAAGATATTATAAATCAGCTAAAGATAAATAAAAGCAAAAATATCACTGATTTTATTTATTGATCTAAAAAGTAAATATTGTTCTGTGAGAAAACAATTTGTATCATTCTTTAATCTTCTCTAAATCTATTCTAGTTTTGAAAACTCTTGGTGCATAAGGCAAAACTTTCTGTTTTTTGACGATTTTAATTCCATCAATATCTCTAATCTTATTCAAAGTATTTGAAAATATATCAGGCTCCCCACCCCAACCATAAAGATGTATAACTCCACCAACTTTTGAACAATTATAAGCCAAATTAAGATAACTCTCAGCCCCTTTTGGAAGAGGCATTAAAATTCTATCAAATTCATCTATATGCTTAGGACAATACTCCGATACATCAGCCTCTATTGCTTCAATATTATCCAAATTATTCAATTTAATATTTTCTTTTAGATATCTAACACCATCTGAATTTAATTCAACTGCTACTACTTTATTTTTAGTCTTTTTAGCACAATGAATTGCATAAGGACCCACCCCTGCAAACATCGCTAATATTTTTTCATCTCTATCAACAAAATTAGCTACCCTCTCTCGTTCTGTAGCTTCCCGGGGTGAGAAATAAACTAATTTAGGATCCAATTTAAATAAAAATCCAGATTCCCTATGTATAGTTTCTGAATTTTTGTCTCCTCCAAGATGTTCCAATTTATATAATCTAAAATCGGTCGCTCTCTCAGATTTTTTATCCAAAACTGTCTTTATCGATTTAGAACTCTCAATTATTGCGTCTGCAACTAATTTTTTATCCAAAGAATCATCTAAATTTACAATTGCAACAGAACCTACAATATCATAACTCTTTGGCAGTTTTTTGAAATCTTCATCAGATATTTTATCCACCAAAAGATCATGAAAACTTCTTATTTTTGTTTTTCTCTTCGCTTTAATTTCCCTATATTCATAATCTCCAATTTTATCTAAAATATTATCATCAATTTTATTTAAGTGAGGAAAGCATACTAAATTATCAACATGCTCAATCTTTACATCTTTATCTAATAATTTATGTTTAATCATCAATTTACGTGTTTTTTCTGCCTCCACTCGATTAACACATAAAAAATTCATATTTTTTCAGCAAAAAAGATTATTTTTGACGAGATTTAAGATGATCTTCAACTTTTTTAATTACCCTAGATACATCTGGCATCTTACCGGTC
>CAYQAE010000002.1:30673-32066 GCA_964415445.1 uncultured archaeon
ATTCTAAATGATTCCATTGCCTGGTGAACTAACATCGAAATCCCATTCATATATCTACATCCTGCATCCTCAGCTTGTTCTAGTAATGCAGTCTTTAGTGGATTATAAATTATATCAATTACAAAAGTATTTTTATCAAGCATATCAGATTCAATATAAGTTTCGCGCCTTTTCATCCCTAATGCTGTGGTATTAATAAGTATATCACAACTAGATAAATGCTTCTTTAATGTATTTTTTTCTAATTTAACAACACTTATTTTTTTTCTAAACAACTTCTCATTTAAAGAAGCTAACATATGAGCTTTTTTCATCGTTCTGTTAGCTATAGTAATTTTTGCATTTTTTCCCAAAAGATGTGGAATAATACTTCTTGCAGCCCCGCCTGCACCTAGCAATAACACATTCTTATCTTCTAAATCCACAGATTCATTTTCTAAACTATTTATAAATCCCTTACCATCAGTGTTATATCCAATAGATTTACCTTTAGAGAATTTAACAGTATTTACTGCATTTACAAGTTTTGCAGAAGAATCTAGATTATCTAAAAATTTTATTATCTCAACTTTATGAGGCATGGTAACATTAAGTCCTCTAAGATTATTCTGTCGCTTTAGCTTTTTATAAGCTCGATTTAGAAATCCCCGTTCAACTGACAAAAGAATATATTTTGCTTTTATCTTTGTAAGCTTAAAGGCATAATTGTGAATTAGGGGAGAAAGACTATGTTCAATCGGATAACCAATTAGGCCATAAAAATCTTTCAATATTGGCATATTCCATTTCATACAAACAATCCTTTTGCAATTGGAATGTATGGGCTCGCCGTGATTCGAACACGGGACCTCCGCCAATTTGAACTAAAAAAGTTCGTCAAGGCGACGTCATAACCAACTAGACTACGAGCCCAATAATTTTTTTATTTAAATTCAAATCTATGGAAAAATTATAAATTTATAAGCATTTTTTAAAAATGTTAACTTAAATATATATCAATTATGGGGACGTAGCTCAGACTGGGAGAGCGTCAGATAATTATTAGACGATACTGAAGATTCCCATGATCTGAAATCTGGGTGTCGCGGGTTCAAATCCCGCCGTCCCCATTTATTATCATGAAAAAAATAAAAAAAAATATTTTGATTTATTTTTTATCAGATATTTGCATTGCTGTATTTTTCAGTTGCCTTGCCTGATTAATTGTTAAAAATTTCCTAGCAACTGAATAAACTCTCTGAGGAAACTTATCTTTAGTATCTTCAAACATTTTTAATTTTTCAAAGAATTTAATGCACCTATTGCCTTGAAACCAATTAAATATTGTGTCTTTGTTTCTTATGGCAATATAAAATTCTTCTAATACTTTTTTTCCGCAGCAGAGATCAATGAT
>CAYQAE010000002.1:32076-60896 GCA_964415445.1 uncultured archaeon
CAATGATACATCTTTCCTTTTTATTTAACTCATCTTGATTAAATAAATCTTCAAAAGCAATAAAAAAATCCTTCTTCTCCTGATCCACTTTTTGCAGCATCATAGATTTAGCAAAGCTAAATTATAAATGGATCAAATAGCTTCACAGAAGCCAACTAAATCTGAGATAAAAATCTCAAAAAATATACTTACATATTATACATACAGTATAAAAATCTAATTATTTAAAAATTAAAACATTATTTTTCCAAAAGAGTATGAATATGCCCCTTTATTGAACTTATATCTCCTTGAATAATTTTACCTTGAGCTATTTTATCTGACCCACCGCCCTTTAGTCTAAATTTAGAATTTAGAGAATCGATTAATTCTTTGGCATTTATTTTATTCTTTCTACTAGATGAAACTACAAAAAAATTATCTTCATTTGCCAAAAATATCAAAGAATTCTCTTTTGTGCTCTTCTTTGCTAGTTTTCTAAGTCCACCTACATCTAATCCTTCAATTTTATCGATAAAAACCTTATATCTACCAACATCTTCAAATTCAAGTGATTTTGATTTGCTCTCTGCAATTTTTTTCTTTAATTTTTCAATTTCTTTTTTCTGAGACTTCCATTCTCTAAAAAATCTCTTTGCAACTTTTATAATATCATCTTCATCTGTGTCAAAAACTTCAGCTACTTTTTTTAATATAGCTTCACGTTCTTTTAGATAATTCCAAGCTATTTTGTCACTACTGTATTCCAATCTAACTACACCATCTTGAATTCTCTCAGATCTAATAATATTAATTTTTCCAACTTCAGAGGTATAATCACAATGCGTCCCACCACACGCTTCAATATCTAAATCAGATATCTTAACTATCCTTATAAATTTACCTGGAACAGCACCACCCTGATAAATTCTAAATCCAAATCTAGATTCAGCTTCATTTCTCTCAAGTGTGAATTTTTCAATTTTTATATTTTGGTTAACTATATCATTTGCCACATTTTCAATCTCTCTTAATTGACTTTTAGATAAATTCTCATAATGTGTAATATCTAATCTTGCCTTGTTCATTTCTTTATATGCACCAGTCTGCCAGATATGATTTCCTAAAACTTTTTTTGCAGCAGCATTAATAATATGAGTTGCAGTATGGTGTTTGGTCAATGTTGATCTTCTGTTTTTATCAATTTTGCATAATACTTCTTTGTTTTTTGGAAGCTCATCCACTTCATGCACTATAACTTGTCCAAATTTCTCAACATTTAATACTCTTGATCTACCAATATATCCAACATCATTAATTTGTCCACCACTTGTAGGATAAAAAGCACTCTTATCTAGCACAACATAATTATCCTTAGAATAGATCACTTTTGCCCTAAATTCAAAGATAGGTTTATGATATAAAATTTCAGTATCTTCTAATTTATCGATTCCTTCAATTTTTGATTCTCTTTTCTCTTTTTGCTCATCTGATTCCTTTGCTACTTTTGTAGTAAAATCATCAGGAATCTCTACTTCAACATCACTAAATTCAGCCACGTTCTCAGGCAAAAGTCCATGGGTGTGCCAAAATAATTTCAAATCAGATTCAGGTATTTTTTTCAATTTATTCTTCTTTATATGCCTTTGCACTAATTTTTTTCCTCGCTTTAGAGTTTGGTGAAATTTCTTCTCTTCAACATCAACTAGCTCTAAAATTTCTTTTTGATTTTCTCTAAATTCAGGAAACTGATCAGACAAATCATCAATATGAATTTTTACTATATCTGTAAGTGGTATAGATAAATTTAAATTTTGTAGAGACCTTATTGCTTTTCTAATTAAAAGTCTCATCAGATATCCTTCTTTCACATTCGAAGGAACTACACTATCGCCTAATGCAAAGGTAATAGTTTTTGTAAAATCAGCAATTGCATAAATATTTTCAAAAGGAGAAATAAATTTTGAAATCTCATCTAAAGACATATTAAGTCTATTCGCAACTTCTTTTCTTATTTTTATCAGATCTTTATTGGAATTTATATCATATAGACCAGCTAGCTTTGAATATTCAGATAGAATTTTAGTATCTGGCATATCTATATTTCCTTTTTCTTTTAGAAAATCTATAACAGGTTTGTGAATACAATCATATAGAGTAGGTGTCCCTTGAGATAGCCATACCCATCTTTCTAATCCATATCCTGTATCAATTACCTGCATTGGCATCTTTGAATATTTTTCGCCATCGATAACAATATCTCCACTATCATTTCTTTCATATTGCATCAAAACTAAAGTTGCAATCTCTAGACCCCGCACCATCATCTCATAAGCTGGGCCTGCATTACCTCCACCTGCCCAAGGATATTCTTTGTATATTATCTCCTCAGATGGAATACCTAAAGAAGTTGCAAATTCATGGGCATACGATATTAATTCATCTTTCCAATAAATTGTGTTATCTTCAGTATTAAATGCATGATGTGCCATCATCTCAAAAATTGAACAATGTCTTCCACTTTTTCCAACATTATCAATATCTCCAAATCGAATTGATGGTTGACTCATAGTTAGAGGGTTTTCAGGTGGATCTACAGTTCTATTTATTACCCAAGGTTGAAAACAATAGATTGATGCACCTGTATATAAAATATCATCACGCCATCTAGCAACTACCGGATATCTACTAATTCTAGTGTGTCCTTTTTTTTCAAAAAACTCCAAAAATGCCTCCCGCATTGACTTTAGAGTATATTTTTTCTCAATTGCAGAATTGCCAATAAATGAATAATCATCACAAGGTGGATCACCGCAAGTTTCAAATTTACCTTGGGTCCAAAAATATTTAGCGCATTTTACACATTTTTTTCTTCTAAATCCTTCTTTTTCAAAAAGTTTAGTTGAATATTCATTTTGAGTCATTTTATCAGCTATTGATATATTTTAAAGTAAACATTTAAACTATTTTTACATAAATAGAATTTTTAATTTAGAGTAAAACATTCTTAAATAAAAAAAACAAAATTGTAAATGATTATAAATAAAAATAAAAGGGCTCTGTAAAAAAAGAAAAAAATAATTTATTCTTATGATTAATTTTTGCTCCACCACTCTTCTCCACAAATCTTACATTTATATCTCTTAGCTAAGCCGACAGGTCCAAAATCATCTCTAACTTCAGCTTTATATAAAACTCTTCTATTTTTAGAATTGCAATTAGGACATTTCTTTATTGTTCTTATATAATATTTGGATTTTACTTTCAGCGACTTATATATAATCCACAATATTATACATAAAAATAATGCAACAGTAAAAAACCAAGCCCAAGATATGATCTTTATTGAAATCATACCATAATTTCACCTCTTTTTATTTTGTTATTAAGATTAAAATAACCAATTACATAAAAGGCGACAATTGAATTTATTAAACTCAAAAAAATTCTAAATTAGAATAGAAAAAGACGATACTATCATCTATAAAAAGATGTAAAGAAACTGAAAATAAAAACTTTTGTAAGAAAAATTTTCATCTCCTCCAGAGAAAACTATTTATTTCAAATGGATATGCAACTATATATAGATCTAAATTACTGTATTAGAAAAACAAACTACTTGCTGATATTAAAATTTAAAAAGATGTGAATTTGATGAAACTAGATGATGTTAAAATATCTGAAGCTATAATAAAGAGATATACCAATAAATTATTAGACTATCTTGAATGTGATGTTGCAATTGTAGGTGGTGGACCTGCCGGACTTACTGCAGCATATTATTTGGCAAAAAACAATAAAAAAGTCGTCCTATTTGAGAGAAAATTATCAATAGGCGGAGGTATGTGGGGCGGCGGTATAATGTTTAATGAAATTGTAGTCCAAGAAGAAGGAAAAAAAATCTTAGATGAATTTGAGATAACTTCAAAAAATTTTGAAGATAAATACTACACAGCAGATTCAATTGAAGCCACAACAACTCTATGTTCTAGGGCTGCAAAAGCAGGTGCTACAATATTTAATCTAATTTCAGTAGAAGATGTTATGATGGACTGTGACAAAATTACAGGATTAGTAATTAATTGGAGCTCAGTTGAGATGGCAAAACTTCATATTGATCCAATTACAATCAGATCAAAATATATAATAGATGCCACAGGCCACCCTGCAGAAATTGCAATGATAGTACAGAGAAAAACATCAGGATGTTTATGCACAGATACCGGGATGATTATGGGTGAGAAAGCAATGTGTGCAGAGCGAGGAGAGAAATTAATCCAAGAAAATACAAAAGAGATATATCCAGGGGTATATGCAGCAGGAATGTGTGCCAATGCTGTATTTGGTGCACCGAGGATGGGACCTATTTTTGGCGGAATGCTGATGAGTGGAAAAAAAGCAGCAGAATTAATATTGAAAAAATTATAATTTGGAGACAGACAAATGAGTTTACCTGATGTGCAGAGCCATCTGCCAGATATAAAAGTAGATTTAAATAGAGCAGGAGTTACTGGAATTGTAAGATATGTTCCAATAAAAAGAGACAATTCTACCCACTATGCAAGAATTACTTTTAATATATATGTAGATGTACCCTCACATAGAAAAGGAATTGATATGTCTAGGATTCCAGAAACTATAACCGAAACTTTAGAAAATAAAGTGCTAGAAGCACAAAAAAGGAAATTTGGAGGAATTGAATATATCTGTAAAGATATCGCAGCATCTATTTTGAAAAAATTTAATTCATACTCAAAAAGCTGTGAAGTTGAAGCTGAAGCAGAAATTTCATTCATAGATAAAACTCCAGTAACTAAAAAAAAGACACAGCGTGGAGTAAAACTAATCTTTTTTATAGAAGCAAACCAAAATAAGGAAATTGAATTTATAAAAAAGCTAGGAGTTGAAAGTTTAGGATTCTCAGCATGCCCTTGTGCTCAAGAGCTAATTTTAGCAGATTCTAAAATTGATAAAAAACTTCTAGAGAAATTTCCAATAGCATCACACAATCAAAAGGCAAATATATTAGTCCTGTTTAATCTTAAAAAACATAATATAGATATAGAATTATTTGATGTGCTAGAAGAGATTCACAAAGTAGTTCCACCTATTTTTGAAACTCTAAAGAGACCAGATGAATTAGAGACAGTAAAGCGAGCACATCTTAAACCCTGTTTTGTTGAGGATATAGTTAGAAAAATATCCAAAAAAATAGCTATCCGATTTAGAGACCTACCAAAAGATGTTAGAATAAACATTAGAGTAGATAATGCTGAAAGTATCCATAATCATTATGCTACAGCTGAGATGTCACAAAATTTAAGTAAGTTGATTGAACAATGCGAAAAATAGAGATCAAACATATTGAAGAAGATATTAAATATGACGGAAGTCAAATTAAACCTCTTTGGGGATTTAAAAAGACAAATATTCAAGGAGATTCAATTATAACATTTATAGGCCCAATGGAAGTTAAAATTAATGAGATGCTAGATCAAAAAGATATAATTTACGAATCTGATAAATCTGATACACTTATATCCTCTGATAAATCCCTAAATGTCATAATAGAGCATTTTGATACAAACTCAGCAAAAGTTGCTTTCCTGAGACAGAGAATTCTAACTTATCTTACATTTGAATATCTAAAAAAAGCTATAGAAAACCCAAAAAAACTCAAAAGAGATTACAGTGATATATACTTTGATGATAAAAAATTATCAGTATCTATCGCCTCAGTCAGCCCAACTTGTATGAAAATTCATCTAGGTATAAATATATTATCTTCTGGCGCGCCAAATTATGTAAAAATTATAGGAATAAGTGATTTAGGAATAAAAGATTACCCTAAATTTGCAAAAGACATATCAAAAAAATACAAAGATGAAATAGTCCAAATTGAAAATGATATATGTAAAATAAAAGCACTATAAATTTATTTTGATTTCTTCTGTAGCTTTTTAATCTTTTTATTTAGAGAATCAACTCTCTCAATTAAAGTGTTTATAACACATTCATGATCACAACCCAAGCATTCTTCTTCAACCTTAGGTAAGATGCATTTACCTTTATATTCCAGATGTAAGATTAAATCATTCAAACTTACTTCTCTATCTGAGACCTCTTCTGCACCACACCATTCACAAATATGTTTATCTTTGATTATAAAAAGTTCTTTGTGAGTTTTGGATTTTCCACAGGTTGGACATTTCAATTTTAAACTAACCTTTTGCAACACCTAAAGGCGTAGATTTTACAACTTTTTTAGATATATTTGCACGATCTACTACATCTACAACTATATTAATATCTTTATAAGATCCTGGAGCTTCTTCTGCAACAACTGGCATTGATGCAGATTTTACATATATACCCTTTTTCATTAAATCTTCTTTTACCTTTGTGCCCCAAAATTTCTTTTTGGCTTTTGTTCTGCTCAATACTCTTCCTGCACCATGACATGAACTACCAAAAGTTGAATTCATAGCTTCATCTGTCCCTACAAGTACATAAGACGCCGTGCCCATATCTCCTGGTATAATTACAGGTTGCCCAACGCTGCGATATTTTGAGGGTACTTCTTCTCTATTTGGACCAAATGATCTAGTTGCACCTTTTCTATGTACATATACTTTTTTATCTTTACCATCAATTTTGTGAGTCTCTAACTTTGCCATATTATGTGCTACATCATAAACTATACTTAAATCCATATCCTCTGCTGACTTCGACATTACATCTTCAAATGATTCTCTCACCCAATGAGTAATCATCTGCCGGTTAGTCCAGGCAAAATTTGCTGCTGCACACATTTCTTTAAAATAATCTTGAGCCTCTTGTGATTCAGCTGGTGCACATGCTAATTCTCTATCAGGTAGCTGAATATTATATTTTTTTGTAGCTTTCTCCATTTTTCTAAGATTATCAGAACATACTTGATGACCAAAACCTCTAGATCCAGTGTGGATTAAAACTAAAACTTGATCTTGATTATAAATACCAAATTTTTTAGCTACATCCTCTCTAAATATCTTATCTACTCTTTGTATCTCCAAAAAATGATTACCAGAGCCCAAACTACCTAATTGAGATAATCCTCGCTTTTTAGCTTTTTTACTAACTAGGGATGAATCTGCAGACTTAAGACAACCGCCTTCTTCAATAGTTTCATTGTCTTTGTTCCAGCCATAACCATTTTCAACTGCCCATTTTACCCCATTATCTAGGACCCCATCTATATCAGAATAACTTAATTTGATTTTTCCTTTACTACCTAAACCAGATGGAACATTTTTAAAAAAAGAATTTACTAAATCTTTAATTTTAGGTCTTACATCTTTTGAAGTTAAATTAGTCTTAAGTAAGCGCACGCCACAATTAATATCGTATCCTACACCTCCGGGACTTATCACCCCTTCTTTGGCATCTAATGCTGCAATTCCACCAATACAAAAACCATAACCTTGATGACCCTCAGGCATTACAATTGAATTATTATAAATACCATCTAAATGAGCCATATTTGCTGCTTGCTGTAGCGTTAAATCTTTTTTCATACTTTTAATTAATTCATCATTTGCATAAATTATTGCAGGTACTTTCATCCCATCTTGAAAATTTTTATCAATTTTATATCGATTATCATCAATTTTTTCTACTTTAACCATCTATATCACCAAAAAACAATCTAAATTCAATAAATTTGGAAGTTTAAAAAAGTTATTAAATACCAAAAAGAGTAGGTTTTAATGAAAAAAATATTGTTTGTCTGTGTTGGAAATTCCTTAAGAAGTCAGATGGCAGAAGTTTTTTTTAATTATTATTCAAAATCAAATAAAGCGAAAAGCGCAGGAACTAATCCTGCAATAGATGTAAGTTCTTCTGCTAAAAAATTAATGAAAGAAAAAGATATTAATATCGACCATCAGTACCCTAAAAAGCTCACAGATGATATAATAAAAAACTCAGACATAATTATATCTATGGGATGTGGAGTAAACCTTTGCCCTACAAATAATTTAGATATTGAAGATTGGAATCTAGAAGATCCAATAAGAGAACCAATTGAAAAAATTAGAAAAATAAGAGATAAAATTGAAAAGAAAGTTATAAAGTTAATAAAAAAATTAGAATAATTATTTATCAATTTTTGAGAGTAAAGACCCAAGATGACTAGTTATAGCTAATAATGTCTTTTTAGTAAGTTCAGTTACCGAATCATATATTCCCTCTATAACTTTTTCAGGTATATTTTCATTTAATCCATGTCTATCTAAAAATGAACATAAAAGTTGGGGTCTTGAAAAGATACTTTCTAAACTTTCACGTAGTATTTCAATTACTTCTCCATTAAAGCGCTCCAATGAATAAATAATACCATAAACTTCATTCAATAAATCTACTACTGATGACTTAACCTGTGATAATATCATGATTTTCTTTTTTACATCATCTGAAATTTTTTTAGGCATAGGCATTAAATAACCATCATCTTCCAATAGTGATACACCTCACATTTTCTAAATTTACTATAAACACTTAGGTTTTAATTACTTTATTTTTTGTAAGATTAAATATACAAATTTTAATATTCTACGATTATTCATACTATATTCAGTGAAAAAAAATGATAGGTTATATCCTCTATTTGCCAATGAAAGGTCCAGAAGGAATATACACAGTAACAACTGAAAAAAAACAGAAAATGATAATACATCTTTTTAATGAAGATGATAGAAGAAAAGAACAAAAAATTTTATTCAGTATCCCTGTAATGATAATGTCTTCAATATCTAAACAAAAATTAAAAAATAATAATAACTTTATTCATTTCACTATAGAAGAAGAATCTTTATTTGGAGACGTGGGTATATATTGTACGATTGATTCAATAAAAATACAAAATAAAGATAAACACGAAATAACTTCTGCTCTATGCTATATTTATCCACTTGAATCAAGATGGGAAATCCATAATGACCTAAAATCAATTGATAAAGAACTCAGAGCCAATCAAAGAAAAATAGGGGAGTATATTAAATCAAATTATAAATTACAACTACAAATTATTGAAAAAATAAGGGTAGATCCAAAAATTAGAGATTTAATGTTTAAAACAAATGAAATAATTAAATTAGATATAATAGAACCAAAGATAGGTCGAGAACTTAGAAAAGTCACCATTAAATTATAAATAAATGATTACAATGATAGATGACTACATTTTAGTAATGTTTTTTTTAATGTCATTTCTCTATATTTTTGTTTTCTTTTGGTATATTGAACTATATTTGAATAAAAAAAACAAATATGGAATATTAGCATTGTGGAGTGAAATATTTCAAAATAGTAAAAAATTTTGGAAAGAATTAGTATTTTTCTTTACCACATTTTTATTAGGTTCTTTTATTTTTATAATTTTAGTTGGAGATGCTCTATATAGTATAATAATAGTTTTATACATATATTTTCCTATTATGTATCTACTATATTGGCTCTTTGTATATCCTAAATCACTTAAAGTTAAAAAGAATGAAATCTAATCTCAAGCTAAATCTTCAAAATATGGTTTAAAAACAAAATGAACTAAAGATAGAAGTATTGCACTCAAAATTACCGCAATTGAAATATTTATACTAAATCCAGATATTGCAACACCCAAAGCCACCCCAGATGCTGGCGGATGTTCTGTATCTGTAATTACCATGATAAAAATAGATAATCCCACAGCTGAAGCATATAAGAAACTAGATAAGATATCTGAATTAGTCTCAAAAACACCAAATAATGAGCCACAAAATAGACCAACAGTATATCCACCCACTACGTTTCTAGGATTTGCAGATAAACTCTTAGGCATTGCAAATACCACAAAAGTAGTAGACCCTATAGCTGCAATTATAACTGCATCGCCTATATTTAAAATTAAAATAACCAAAAAAATTACAAAAGTAGCAATCAAACATTGAACCAAATAATTTTTCCAATGTTTTCTAAACTTCTCATCAAGCATGATTTATCTTCTTTTGAATATATTTTAAAATTTATAGATATTTAAGTTATATTTAAATAATAAATTAAGTTTTATGATTCAAAAAGAAATCTAAATACATTAATTTTAAAATAGATAAAGATAAACAAATATATGCAAAGGTTTTTATATCTGAAAATATAATATATTTATGAACAAAAGTATTAAATATAAGTAGGGTTTAATTTTTATATTAATCTAGTTATAAATCAGTATGCGGTAGCATGCTAAAATAAATTTTTTTTAAGATCATATTGAATAATTAAATTATAAAAGAGGTGATATTGAAAATGCCAGGTCCAAAAAGAGGAATAGATGATATAAATGCAGATGATCGTTATAGAGATACCACTAACTTTTCAGATGTACTAACACAGAAGTTTATTAATTTCTTTATAAGTATTCTAGGATATAAACAGATGAGCTGGGCAGGACTGTTAGATTATACAGAAGAATATTTTAAAACTCAAGGTTTAGATGAATTTGGCTCACAGATCAAAATGCTACTTGAAGAAATAGCCAAAGAAGACACTATAAAAATTTTTAATTCACAAGATGAAAATCCTGAAGTCAAAGTTACCGCTATAAGAAATGATCTAGCAGATAAATTAGAAAATATTAGTGAAGAATACAACGTCATATCTAGTTTTATTGAAGACACTATTGCTCATATCGACCAAAGCATATCTTTGGATAGATTCAGTAATGATTTAGAATTAAGTAATGTGCAAAGTAAAGTTGAGGATGAAAAAAAAGAACAAATAAATCCAGATCAAGACGAAAAAGATATCGATCCAACTATTGATTTAAAATCAGAACCGATTGATGAAATAAATAATCTGGACATAAAAGAAGAAAAATTCATGGACTATCTAAATGATTTCAAGCTTGAATTATTCAAGATAATTGAATTACCAGAATACAAAGGAGACACAGCACAAGAAAATATAGCAGACTTAGAAATGAATCTGCCACTACAATAAATTACCTTCTTTTATTTAAAACTTAAAATTTCTTAGAAATTAAATTTACCTACCATATAATATTCAATTCTTAATCCACTTATTATTTTTCTCCCAACATTCTTCACATACATTTTGTTTACTTTTTGAATACCTAAAATATTTTTTTGAACATTTTTTACAAAATACACGCTTGCATAAAGTGCAATCTCTAAAATTTATAGAGAATCTATTTTCATTTTTTATCTTTTTTTTGCATATACTACAAACATTTTCTCCCATTTAAACACTTCTAAACAGATTATTCTATAAAATACATAATTCTAATACACAAAATCTAAATTTAAATACATATAAATATTCTACAGTTATTTATTAGTTTATTTCTTACCCTATTTAAATTTAAAATATTACCCAAAAAGATATATAGGGTAGCAAAAAGCCTAACTCAGCTATCAATCAAAAATATATTTATCAAAAATAGGTCGTGAATTCAATGGATATCCGACAACCTATAATATGCGTCTTAGGTCATGTAGATCATGGAAAAACAATGTTTTTAGATTATATTAGAGGTAGCTCAATTGCTGCAAAAGAATCAGGAGGTATAACTCAAACTATCGGAGCTACAATTGTTCCAAAAGATGTACTTAACAAAACCTGTGGTAGACTACTTCAAAAATATAAAGTAGAAACAAAAGTTCCAGGACTTTTATTTATTGATACTCCTGGACATGCTGCTTTTACAAATATGCGTGAGAGAGGTGGTAGCCTAGCTGATATTGCTATTTTAATTATAGATATTAATCAAGGTGTGCAACCACAAACTATTGAATCTCTAAAAATATTAAAATCATTTAAAACCCCATTTATTGTCGCTTGCAATAAAATTGACATGCTAAAGGGGTGGAAAATTAAAGATAATCAAAATTTTCACAAAGCACTCGCAATTCAAGGTGAGCAGACAAAAAGAATATTTGAAACTAAAATGCTAGAAATTATATCCCAATTAGATGAAAATGGATTTATCAGCCAAAGATTTGATGAAATTTCTGATTTTACAAACACAATTTCACTTATTCCAATTAGTGCAAAATATGGAATAGGGATATCTGACCTATTGGTACTTTTGCTAGGATTAACTCAACGCTATCTAGCAGGAAATTTAGAAATTGATACCTGCTATGATGGTAGTGGTAGTGTTTTAGAAGTAAAAGAAGTTACAGGAATTGGAAATGCAATTGATATGATTCTATATGATGGTTGTATGGATGTAGGAGACAAGATCATTTTAGTTACAAGAGAAGGGACAGAAATAAGTAAAATTAAAGCTATGTTTGTTCCAAAACCACTAAAAGAGATAATAGAATCAAAAGAGAGATTTGAATATAAAAAACATGTCACTCCTGCATTAGGTGTTAGATTAGCTATCACAGACCAATTAGATGTATTAGCAGGGACACCAGTTAAGACTACAAAAAGTGAAGAAAAAGCAAAACAACTACAAAAAGAGATTGAAAAAACAATCCAAAGTATAAAAATAGAAACGAATAAAGAGGGCGTATCTATAAAAGCACACACATTAGGAGCCCTAGAAGCCTTAATTGAGCTTTTCAAAAAAGAAAATATAAAAATAAGGGTGGCAGATGTTGGAGATATCACAAAAAAAGATATCATAAAACTATCTGTGGCAAGAGATCAAAACGTTTGTGATGGTATAATATTAGGATTTAATGTTGGTGCATCTTCTGAAGCAAAAGAAGAAGCGAAACTTCAAGATTTAAAAATTGTAAATGATTCTGTTTTGTATCGGCTCATCGAAGAATATCAAAAATGGAAAGAAGAGGTATTGGAAAAAACTCAAAAATGTAAACTTAAGGAAATACCTAAACCAGCTAAATTTAAGATAATGAAAGAACATATCTTCAGAAAGTCCAATCCTGTAATTGTCGGAGCCAATGTTTTAAAAGGAGAATTAAAGCCAAGTTTACTTATTATGAATTCAGATGGAAAAAGTGTAGGAAAAATAAAAGAGATACAAGATCAAGGAAATAAACTAAAAGTAGCTGAAGAAGGCAAAGAAGTAGCAGTCTCTATTAGTGGACCTATTTTAGGAAAGCATATATTTGAAGATGAAATTCTTTATGTAAGACTTAAAAGAAATGAAATAGAAACTCTTAAAGAATTAGATAAAAGTGCTGATTTAGTTGATGAATATATAAAAATATTGAGAGGAAAATAAAATGAAAGTTACAATTTCCAATCCTGATGATGGTGAAGCCTACCAAATCGAGACAGACGAAATTTCAAGTTTAATGGGCTTGAAAATAGGAGAAAATTTTGATGCTACACCAATAGGAATATCAGGATATTCACTTGAAATCACAGGTGGATCAACAAAAGAAGGTGTTCCTATGCGAAAAGATATGCACGGAAGAGGAAGAAAAAAAGTACTGCTTGCAAATAGACCCGGATACAGAGCAAAAAGTAAAGGAATAAGAAAGCGAAAAACTATCAGAGGTAATACTGTAGCAGACGATATTATCCAACTAAATACAAAGGTAGTTAAAAAAGGATCAAAAAATCTAGAGGAGCTAATAGGGTAAAAATATGCAATCTGAGATAAATATAGGTTTAGTAGGTCATGTTGATCATGGAAAAACCACACTAACAGAAGCACTATCCGGTAAATGGACAGATAGACATAGCGAAGAGATAAGAAGAGGTATCACCATTAGACTAGGGTATGCAGATGTAGTCTTTCGCAAATGTCCAAAATGTGAAGATCCTAAATGTTATACTACTTTAGAAAAATGTGAAAAGTGTAAAAGTAAAACTGAACCATTAAGGACTGTTTCGTTTGTTGATTCCCCTGGACATGAAACATTAATGGCCACAATGTTAGCTGGAGCAGCTATAATGGATGGTGCTATTTTATTAATTGCAGCTAATGAAAAATGTCCTCAGCCACAAACTAAAGAACATTTAATGGCATTAGATGTAATAGGAGTCAAAAATATTGTAATTGTTCAAAATAAGGTTGAATTGGTATCAAAAGAAGATGCCAAAAAAAATTATGAAGAGATAAAAGAATTTAGCAAAGGAACAATTGCAGAAAATGCACCAATAATACCACTCTCTGCACAACATAAAGTTAATTTAGACTATTTAATATATGCCCTAGAGAAAGAAATACCCACACCTAAAAGAGATATAAACAAATCATTTAGAATGTATATTGCTCGTTCATTTGATATAAATAAACCTGGAACTAAAATAGATGATCTTAAAGGCTGTGTAATAGGAGGTAGTGTTGCAGAAGGAAAATTAAATACCAACACTACAATAGAAATTAGTCCAGGAATTAAAGATGAAAATTCTAAAAAACATCATAAATTAATAACTAAAGCCACTTCAATTACTGCCAGCAATAAAAAAACAGATGAGATAACTCCAGGAGGATTAGTTGGTATAGCTACAAATTTAGACCCATATCTTGGAAAATCTGATTCTCTAGCTGGACAAGTAGTAGGTGATCCAGAAAAATTACCACCTGTGTGGAATAAGATAGATTTAGACATAAAATTATTAAAATCGATAGTTGGAACTGAAAAAGAACTAAAGGTAAAACCAGTCACAATTAGAGAACCTCTAATGCTTAATGTAGTCACGGGAAAAACAATAGGGATTGTAACTTCAATAAAAAAAGGTCTAACTAGCCTTCAGCTAAAACTACCAGTTTGTGCTGAAAAAAATTCAAGAGTTGCAATAAGTAGATTAATTGAAAGTAGATGGAGATTAATAGGTTATGGTATCATTAGCTAACTTGAATATATATTTAGATACCAATTTTTTAGTCTATTGCATTATGCAAAAAATAGATTATATAAATGAATTAAAAAGAATTATTGATAGAAACTTTGAATTAATAATCCCCTCACAAGTTGAAGACGAATTAATAAAATTATCAAAAAAAGGAAAAACCAAAGAAAAAATCGCTTCAAAAATAGCTTTAAAAGAGATTAAGAAATTTAAAAAAGGTTTTAGTGAAGGTTACGTTGATAATGCATTAATAGATTTAGCACTACATAATAAGCCATCTGTAGTATGTACGAATGATAAAAGTTTAAAAAAAAATTAAAAATGCACAATATTCCATGCATTGGAATAAGATCTAAGAAATATTTAATATTAAATGGATCAATTAGCCTAAATTCATGATAATTGGAGGTTATCATTTGTTTAAATTATTAGAAGTAAAGGACATAGTACGAGTAGACCCGTCAATGTTTGGTGAAGATCTAAAATCAGTTGTTAAAATTATACTGAATGAAAAATATAATGGTTATTTGGATAAAGATGCAGGAATAGTCATAAGTGTAAATGAGATCAAAAAAATAGGTACAGGTAAAGTTTTACATGGCGATGGCGCAGCCTATTATGAAGTAGGGCTAGAGATGCTAACTTATAAACCCGAGATACAAGAAATTGTATATGGAGAAGTTGTAGAGATATTAGATTTTGGAGCTTTCATAAGAATAGGACCACTAGATGGGCTTTGCCACATCTCACAAGTTATGGATGATTATGTATCTTTGGATCGAAAAAAAGGTGTCCTAAATGGCAGAGATACCAATCGTGTGCTCAAAGAGGGTGATAAAGTAAGAGCACGTGTAATAGCAGTTAGTCTAAAAAGTGCATCTAAAACAGGTAAAATAGGATTAACTATGCGACAACCAGGTTTAGGTAAATTAGATTGGCTTGAAGAAGATAAAAAAGAAGTAAAAAAACCTAAGGCGAAAGCAAAATGAAAGCATGCAAAAGTTGTAATAGGATTGTAAAATCAGGAAACCAATGTGACAATTGTAAAACAGAAACTTTATCTGATGACTGGAATGGATATGTTGTTATTTTAAATCCAGAGTCAAGTGAAATTGCCAAAAAGATGAATATTGAAAAACCAGGAAACTATGCATTAAAAGTTCGTTAAAATAATTCTTCTAAATATGGGGTTAAATGATGCAAGAAGTTTTTGAAATAGTTGCAGGCAGTATTGCTTTTATATTTATAATATATTTAATTAGAATAATACTAAATCATGATTCTGGATCTCAAGAAATGCAAGAGATAAGTAATTCAACCAGAAGAGGAGCTATAGCATTTTTAAAAAGGGAATATCAAGTTTTATCGGTATTTATAGTTTTATTATTTTCACTAGTATCTATACTCATAAATCTAAAAACAGGCATAACTTATCTAGCAGGTACTGGTTGTTCCATATTAGCTGGTTTTTTAGGTATGCAAATAGCAACTATATCTAATACCAAAACTACTCAAGCTTGTAAAAAAAGTATCGGAGGAGGTCTAAAAGTTGCCTTCTCAAGTGGCGCAGTTATGGGATTTTCAGTAGTAGGACTGGGTTTAGTTGGGATTACAGTTTTATATTTAATATTTGAAGATCCAGAAATTCTTTTTGGATTCAGTTTAGGTGCCTCATCAATTGCTCTATTTGCAAGAGTTGGAGGCGGAATATACACTAAAGCTGCAGATGTTGGTGCTGATTTAGTTGGAAAAATAGAAGCAGGGATCCCTGAAGATGATCCACGTAATCCAGCAGTTATCGCAGATAATGTTGGTGACAATGTTGGAGATGTTGCTGGAATGGGTGCTGATTTATTTGAAAGCTTTGTAGGTTGTATTATAGCAACTATGGCTCTAAGCGCTGTTTTAGGTACTCAAGGAATAATGGTACCTCTACATATTGCATCAGTTGGAATACTTTGTGCTATATTAGGAACTTTTTTTGTAAAAACAGGGGACGATATAGATATGGCATCCCTTCTTAAAGCTCTAAGAAAAGGCACTTTTATATCAGCTATTGCAATCGCACTAAGCTCAATTTTAATAATTTCATTAACAATTACAGATGGTATCTCTGGAATTTCAGAATCTAGAATTGAAATAGGACTTATTTTAGCTATAATTGTTGGTCTAATTGCAGGTATTTTGATAGGTCTAATTACTGAATTTTTCACTTCAGAAAATTATGGATCAGTTAAAAGAATATCAAAATCATCACAAACTGGAGCTGCAACAAATATAATCGAAGGACTATCAGTTGGGATGATGAGTACAGTTCTACCTGTAATAATAGTTTGTGGAGCAATAGGATTTAGTTTCCTAGCTTCAAATGGATTAGATAATTCTGATTTAGGTTTATATGGTGTTGCATTGTCTGCAGTTGGCATGTTATCCACACTAGGTATAACTTTAGCTACAGATGCATACGGTCCTGTTGCTGATAATGCAGGAGGAATAGCTGAGATGGCAAATTTAGATCCAAAAGTTCGTCAAAAAACTGATGCACTAGATGCTCTTGGAAATACAACTGCCGCAACAGGTAAAGGTTTTGCTATAGGTTCAGCTGCCCTAACTGCGCTTGCATTTATCGTTGCATTTATGAAAACAGGTGACATTAATGTAATAGATATAAGTAAACCAGAAGTAATAATCGGTATTTTTATTGGTGCGATGCTACCTTTTGTATTCAGTTCATTAATTATGAAAGCGGTAGGTAAAGCTGCATTTGAGATGGTTGAAGAAGTTAGAGATCAATTCAAGAATACAGAAGGATTGATGGAAGGCAAAACTAAACCAAATTATGAAAGATGTGTAGATATATCTACTAAATCAGCCCTAAAAGAGATGGTAATTCCAGGAGGTATTGCAATTATTTCTCCAATAATAATAGGCATCTTTTTGGGCATCGAAAGTCTAGGAGGTATGTTAATCAGTGCCACAGCCACTGGATTTATTTTAGCTGTAATGATGGCAAACTCAGGAGGGGCATGGGATAATGCAAAAAAACATATCGAAAGTGGAGCATATGGTGGAAAAGGTTCAGATGCGCATAAAGCTTCAATAGTTGGAGATACAGTAGGAGATCCATTTAAAGATACTGCAGGTCCTAGTTTAAATATTTTAATTAAATTAATGTCCATAGTTTCATTAATCTATCTACTTGCCTAAATACAAAGACCTAATAACCCATTAAATTTTCTAGAGAGATAAAAGATTTGGATTTAAAATATAATTTTTTTCATTTTCTTCTAAAGTTTTCTCAAAAATACACATTACATCCCCATATCCACATTTGTTAAATGAACAAGTTTTGCAAAGGGTATTAGGTACCTTCTTTTCATATCTAGGACACATATGCCAACTTATATCCTCTTCATTATTTGAAAAATGCCCCCGCATTTTCTCCACTCAATTTATTTTTTGTTGAATTAGTATATAACATTT
The DNA here is from genome assembly GCA_964415445.1 of uncultured archaeon. GTDB lineage: Archaea > CAYQAE01 > CAYQAE01 > CAYQAE01 > CAYQAE01 > CAYQAE01. The sequence continues at coordinate 50,353 of CAYQAE010000002.1, forward strand.
TTGTTTTTAACAAATAATTTGACTATAGAAGTTTAAAATAAATAAAAATACTTCTTTTTTAGAAATATTAGAGCAGGTTAAATCATATCTTTTATACTAAAAAAGATTTTTTCTTTTAAATTAAAAAAGAGAATTTGTACAAATATTTAAATAATTAAAAAGAATATAAAAAAACAAAAAAAATTAACAAAAAAAATATTTCTAGACTATAAAAAATTAGATTTATTTAATTATTTAAAATATAGATTCGAAAAATATAATAAAGTATCAAATTGTACAAATATATATAAATAAAATTTAATGGCCTAAGAAAAAAATATACAGAATAATAAGAAATATAAGAATTTTAAAATAAAAATACAAAAATAGTAAGATCCTTTAATAAATATAACATAAGGAAAATAGTTTATAACTCTAAAAATGAGATATAGATTCTTTAAAATAATCTTTAGATAGAGTGCTTCTAATAAAAAATAAATTATGGAAATATCTCCAATTCAATATAAAAATATGGAAATAAAATTTTAGTTTAATTAAAACTTAAATTAAAAATAGAAATAAAAAATCTCTCTTTATTACATGAAACAATATCATATATAGTAATCAAATTTGTTTTTTCAAATTAAATGATCTAATCTCTCTTTTCAAACTGATATTTTTTATACTTATTCAACACTGTATGCAAAACCACTAAGAGAGCATGTACATTTTAAATACATATATTTATGGAGTTAATCTAAACCGATCTCTTGGATGAATTACTACTTCTCTAATATTTGGTTTGTCCACAATAGACATCAAAAGCCTTTCTGCTCCAAGACCCCAACCAGAATGTGGCGGCATTCCAAAATCAAAACATTTAAGATGATATTCAAAACTAACAGGATCTAAACCTTTATCCTTTAAATTAGATTCTAGAAGATCTCTCAAGTGAACACGTTGTCCTCCAGAAGATAATTCTAATCCACCTCTCATCAGATCAAAAGAATTTGACAATTGATTGTCCTCTTCTTTGTGCATAATATAAAATGGTTTTATCTCCATCGGCCAATCAACTAAAAAATAAAATTCATTGAATTTATTTCCCAAAATTTTAAGATCAGATGTAGAGAAATCATCTCCCCATTTAATATCTACACCTTCTGAATTCAACACGTCTATCGCATCAGAATATTTAATTCTCTCAAAAGGAACACGAGGTACTTTAATATCTCTTTTTAATATTTTAAGTTCTTTTTTATTATTTTCAACTATTTTTTCATAAATATAGGCAATTGTATTTTCCAACAAAATCATAACATCTTCTGAAGAGGCAAAAGATTTCTCAATATCGATTGAAATTACCTCATTAAGATGTCTGTTGGTATCATGCTCTTCTGCCCTAAAAATAGGCCCTATTTCAAATACATTCTCTAAGCTAGAAGTTAATATCTCCTTATATAATTGAGGACTTTGAGCTAAAAAAGCTTCCTTTTCAAAATAAGAGATAGGAAAAAGGTCTGTTCCTCCTTCAGTTGAGCTTGCAATAATTTTGGGTGTATTTATTTCTATAAAATCCATTTTATGAAAATATTCTCGCGTATATGAAAGCATAGCTGATTTTAATTTAAATAAAGCTTTTATTTCTTCTTTTCTCATGTCCATAAATCTTGAATCTAATCGAGTATCTAATTCTGCAGGTGTTTTTCCAGTTGGATCCAAAGGAAGCGGTGATTTAGATTTATTAATAATATTTATGGATTTAGGGATTATCTCCACACCATTTGGCGCGCTTTTGATATGTTGAATTTTGCCTTCAATACTTATTACAGATTCTTTAGGAATTCCTTTCATTTTTTTAAATAATTCTTGATCTATTTCTTTTTTTGGAGCTGTAATTTGTACTATACCATCTCGGTCTCTCAATAAAATAAATCTTATTCCGCCCAAATCTCTGGTTTCATGTACCCATCCTTGAACATATGCATTCGATCCACTGTCTTTTGCAATTAATTCTGTTGAATATAACCTTTTCAAATAATACACCCTCTGAAATAAATACAACAATGCTAGTCTTAAAAATCGTTAGTGAAATTAAATTTATAGGTAAAAAATATGCATTATGATTTTGCTACTTTTTGCCCCTTTTGCGGCAAAGATTTAGGAGTAAATGATCTAAAGTGTAAAAATTGTGGAAAAAGAGTCAGATCTCACACATCCAGATTATGCCATGGTTGTAGTAAAAAAATACCTATTGCTGCAAGAATATGTCCTTTTTGTGGTTATGACCATAAAAAAGATCGAAAAGAACATCAATACTGCGCATGGTGCCCAAAATGCAAAAAATACAAAAAAAATCTAAAGGTATGCCCAAAATGTGGATATGAAGAAAAATAGAGAGATGGATATTATGGAAGTTTTATTTTTAGGAACCTCAGCAAGTATGCCCACCCAAAATAGAAACCATCCTGCAATAGCCATAAGAATAGATGGAGATGTTACTCTCCTAGATTGTGGAGATGGAACCCTAAGACAATTTATAAAAAGTGAAATGAGCTTTATGAAAATTAAAAGAATTTTTATATCTCATTACCATGGTGACCATATTTTAGGCCTTCCTGCTATAATCCAAAGTATGTGCTTACTTGAAAGAGAAAAATCATTAGACATATATGGGCCAATTGGGCTTAAAAAAATATTAGAATCAATTCTTTCAATTTCCTACTTTAGTTTGAAGTTTAAAATTAATGTTTATGAAATAGAAGAAAAAGATACAATAGAATTAGATAAATTCAAATTGTTATTTTGCAATGCAATTCATTCAATATCGACTCTAAGTATATGTATACAAGAAAAAGAAAGAGCAGGTAAATTTTATGACAAAAAAGCTGAAGAATTAAATGTAGAGCGCGGCCCTAAATTTTCAAAATTACAAAGTGGTGAATCTGTAAAATCAAAAGAAGGGAAGATAGTAGAACCAAAAGATGTAATTGGACCAAAAAGACCAGGGAGAAAAATAGTCTACAGTGCTGATACAACTTATAACCCTAAATTAATTGAATTTGCAAAAAATTCAGATCTTCTAATTCATGAAGCAACTTATTCAAATGAAATAAAAGAGATGGCAGATCTTGCAAAACATTCAACTGCTCAGATGGCAGCAAAAATTGCAAAAAAAGCTAATGTTTTCAAATTATATTTAGTCCATATTAGTCCAAGATATGAAGATAATAAAATACTTTTAGATGAAGCAAAAAAATATTTTGAAAATACATACGTAGCAGAAGATTTTGAAAAAATTGAAATAAAATATAGAGGGTGAAAAAAATGGATTATATTACAACAAAAGAAATGCAAGCACTTGAGATAAATTCAGATTACTATGGAATTTCTACTTTTGAATTAATGGATAATGCAGGAACTAATATTGCTAAAGAAATAATAGATCAAGAAGAGATTAAATCTAAACATATATGTGCTATTTGCGGATCTGGAAATAATGGTGGAGATGGGTATGTAGCAGCAGAACATCTTGCAAAATATGGAGCTAAAGTCACAATATATAATTTATCAAATCCAAAAAAAACAGAATCAAAACATGCTTTTTCTAAAATTAAAAGATCAAAAATTAAAGATAGATTAAATGAAGAAAAAATAATTAATTCAGATATAATAATAGATGCTATTTTTGGGACAGGAATTAGGGGCGAAATAAAAGAACCTCAATCTACTGCAATTGATTTAATAAATAAATCAAAAGCTAAGATATATTCTATAGATATACCTTCAGGGCTAGATCCAAATACAGGTGAATTTAGAAAGAAAGTAAATCCAGATTATATTATTACTTTTCACAAACCTAAAATAGGACTTAAAGGTGAACAAAACGTAGTAAAAGTAGATATAGGTATACCTAAAGAAGCAGAAGTTTATGCAGGCCCTGGTGAGATATTTAAAATTCAAAATAGAGATGATTATTCGCATAAAGGAGAAAATGGAAGAGTTCTTATAATTGGAGGATCCATAGATTATATTGGTGCTCCAGCACTTTCTGGCCTTTCTGCACTAAGAAGTGGTGCTGACCTAGTTACTATTGCTGCACCAAAAAAGGTAGCACTAGCTATAAATACCATATCGGTTGATCTAATTACAAAAAAACTTAAAGGAGAATATATAAATCAAGAAAATATCTCTGAGCTACTAGAACTAGCAGAAAAATCAGATGCTATATTAATAGGACCAGGAATAGGATTAAATAAAGAAACAAAAGATACTCTAGATCAATTTATAAAAAAAATAGATAAAAAATTAGTCCTAGATGCCGATGCTCTAAAATTAATTGACTCAAATAAAGTAGATAATTATATCGCAACTCCACATGCAAAAGAATTTGAATATTTTTTTAATAAAAAAGTTCCAAAAGACATAAATTCAAAAAAAGAATTAATTTTAAAATACTCAGATGTAAATAAAGTAATTTTACTTAAAGGAAAAGAAGACATAATATCTGATGGAAAAAATATAAAATTAACTAATGTAGGTAACAGCGGAATGACTGTAGGTGGCACAGGAGATGTTTTAGCTGGGCTCTGTGTAGGATTTTTATCCCAAAGCAATAACTTTTTCAATTCTGCATCATCTGCTGCATTTTTAAATGGGCTTGTAGCAGATAAGCTTAAAAAGAAAAAAGGGTATTATTTTCTAGCTTCTGATATAATAAAAAAAATTCCTAAAATATTAAATAAACTGATATGAATGTCTCCACCTCTATTTGTATATACTAAAGGCGAATGTGATCCAAAAAAATGTACAGCTCAGAGACTAATTAAATATGAATTTTTAAAAAAAGTAAGAAGAATTCCAAAAAAATCAATTTTACTAGATCCAAATTCAATTTTTGCACTATCTAAAAGCGATTTAGATCATATAAAAAAATATGGATTGAGTGTGTTTGATTGCTCTTGGAACAAATTCAGTGAAATTACAAATAAACACAAAAATGAATTAAGAAGGTCCCTACCTTTTTTGATTCCAGTTAATCCAATAAATTATGGTAAAGCTTCAAAATTAAGTACTGCAGAAGCCCTGTCTGGAGCATTATATATTTTAGGAGAGTTAGATTTAGCTCAAAAAATAATAAATATCTTCAAGTGGGGACCTCACTTTATCCCACACAACTTAAAATTTCTAAAAAAATATATAAATGCAACAAATAGTGACGAAATTATAGAGGCACAAAAAGAAATTATTGGTGAAGAGGATGGCGAAATTCTTAATAGCTGAAAAAAAATTATTTAAGGCAAAAATTTGTATGAAATGTAATGCTCACAACCCTCCAAGAGCAGATAAATGCAGGAAATGTGGTTACAAAAAATTAAGAGCCAAATCAAAAGAATCTAGAGGCGGAAAGTAGTGGGAATTGGAAAAATTGAATCAAAATTAAATGATGTTATCAAAAAAGATGGAAGTGGACATCTAACTTTAATAGATCCACATGAAGATTTAGATCTAAATAAAAAAATAGCAAAAGGTGCAGATGAAGGTAAATCTGATGCAATAATGATAGGTGGATCTTTAGGAGGATCAGATCGACTAAAAAATACAATTGATGAGATAAAAAAAATAACAAAACTACCCATAATTCTTTTTCCTGGAAATGTAGATTTTGTATCAAAAAAAGCAGATGCTATTTGGTTTATGTCACTTATCAATTCTCGAAATACCTATTGGCACTATCAAGCACAAGCCTTAGGTGCTCCTATTGTAAAAAAATCAGGTATTGAACCAATACCCCTATCTTATTTGATAGTAGAGCCAGGACAAAATACATCCGTAGGTTGGATTGCTGACGTTAATCCAATCCCTCGAAAAAAGGATGAAATTGCCGTAGCTTATGCTTTGGCTAGCAATTATTTAGGATTTAGATGGATATATTTGGAGGCTGGAAGTGGGTCTGAAAATTCAGTGCCAATTGAAATGATAAAAAAAGTAAAGGCACATACTGACCTAAATGTTATAATTGGTGGAGGAATTAATTCACCTAAAATTGCAGCAGAAAAAATAAAGGCCGGGGCTGATTTTGTAGTAACAGGCACAATTTTGGAAAATTCAAAAAATCATAAAGATATAATCTCAGAGTTTGTAAAAGAAATTAAAAGCGCTAAAAAATAATCAAACTTGTTTTATATCTTAAAAGAAGCCAGATTTCCAACAACCAAAGATTTTTTTAAAGGGACACAAAAAATACAAACTATGAGCAAAGTAACTTTACAAGATACCATACAAGATGTATATGTTATATCTAGTGGCAAAAAGCGTAAGGTTGAAGCTAGGACTCCTAAAACAGTTTCTTTATATGATGGAGATGAAATAATCACTGGCAAAAATTCTTATGTAATAAATTTATCCGATTCTAGTCTCTCAGGTGTAACAACACTATCAATGGCTCCAAATTCACATATAAAATTAAAAATAAAAGGAAAAAGAAATATAGACACTACCACTGTCAAAAAAGGACTATGTCAACTTATGACACCTTCAAAAATAGATCTGGATTGGGTTAAACTAAATTACCTAATGGATGCAGATTTTATAGGGTGGATTGAAAAAAGCAAAGACAAAATGAATATTGCTCAAAAATCAGGATATACTAAAATAACACACAAAAAGACTGGTAAATCTGTTGAATTAAAACCGGATCAACAAATAACAGTAGATTCAAATAATATTTCAAAAGAGATCCAAGATATAGATAAAAAATATTTTGATTTTTTCAAAAAATACCAAGAGGTCTCACAAAAAAGTTATGATCTCTATGAAAAATTATCTTCCACCTTTGGCAATGAATTCGTAAAAATAATGGAAAAAAATATCAAAGAAACAGAAGAATATATTAAAGAAGTCAAAGCAGACGGTAGATCAACAAAAGCATTGAAAGCGCAATTAGCTATAATGAAAAAAGAATTGATTAATGCAAAAGAAGAAAACAAAAAAAATAAAGAGAACCAAACTAAAAAACAAATAAAAAGAAAAGAAGCTTCAGAATTTCAGAAAAAATTTGACAAACAACAAAAAAAGTTTGAAAAAGATCTAGCCAATATGTCCAAAGAAATTGAGAATCAATCATTTAAAGAAGGATCATCAGATGATGGTGTTTTTTCAGACTTAGATAAAAAGATTCAATCTCTCAATTCTGGCATAGAAGAAGAATCTGAAGATGAAACAGATAATAGTTTCTCAGATTTGGAAAAAAAGATTCAAAACGCATCTAAAGATTTAGATAATGAGTAGAAATAAATTTAGTTTTCAATTAAAAACTGTAAAAAAGATTACAAAATAATATTTAGATGTGCAAAAAATTAATGATCTACTCTCTAAAATAATAAATAAAGAAAAAACAGATGCTATTTTACTATCAGGAGGACTAAATTCATCAATACTAGCTTCTGTTATAAAAAAAAATAAATTAAATGCATATACAATAGTAGCTACCAAAAATTCTCCTGATTATAAGTATGCTAAAATTATTTCCAAAAAGTTTAATCTAGAACAAAATACACGCACTTTAACTGCAAAAGAAATAATAAAAGAAATACCAAATTTAATCAAAATAATTAGATCTTTTGATCCACAAGAAGTAAAAAATGCATTAATACCTTATTTTGGATTAAAAGAAGCTAAAGATTGTAAAATAATTCTCTCAGGTGAAGGTGCAAATGAAGTATTCTTAGGATATCCTTACCTTTTCCATAAATCTAGGGATGAACTAAAAAAATACCTAGATTATACTACTAAAGTTGGAGTGTATCAAATATCTAAATTAGCAAAAGCATTTTCCAAAAAAGTGATTACACCATATATAGATAAAGAAATAATTGAATATGCAAAGAACATAAATATAGACCAATTTATCAAAAAAAGAGAAAGAAAAATCTATGGAAAATGGATTTTAAGAAAAAGCTTTGAAAAATTATTGCCAAAAGAAGTAATATGGCGTCCAAAAACCACCATAGAAGAATCTACAGGAATAGCAGTAATTAAACAATATATTGATGATATTCTACCAATAGAAGAATATGAAGATCAAAAAGATGAAATATATGCCACAGATAATGTCGAATTAAAAAGTAATGAACAATATTTTTATTATAAAATATATAAAAGATTTTTTGGACCACCTTTTGCAACTCATCCTCAGAAAAAACATTGTCCATATTGCAAAAGCGATATAATCTATTCCTCTCTAAAATACTGCCCAACTTGTGGTGCATTTTTAGTTTAAGATTTAACCCTCTATAAGAATTTTTTTAAACGTATTTAAACTTTTATGACAATTTACAAAACTTACAAGCATTATAAATGCACCAAAAACAGCATTAATCTGCCTTATCATACTCAAATCAAAAAAAGTTAATGGATCATAGCGCATTGGAATTAGAGAAACTATCACTAAAATAGAGCCAAATAAAAAGAAAATGATCATCAATAAAGAATTCAAAACTACTTTAGAAAATAATCCAGCAAATGCTTTTTTATAATCAAACATAAGAATTACAATACAGACAGACATAATTATATTGAATACTATTGCTATCGCACTTATTATTTTAAATATATCAAGAGATATCATAAAAAAAGGAGGATTAATTAATTCAAGAACTACTACAAGAATAAAAAACAAAAAATAGATTTTATATTTAAATTCATCACGAACAAAACCTGGATTTATTTTATTAGCTAGTTGGTTTGTTCCTTTAACAATATAATAAGCTGCCACAGCTGGTAAAGTATAAAGTCCAAATGCAAAAAATACATATTCAAAGTCACTTATTGGAGCAAAAACAAGGAAATTTAAAAAAAAGAGAAATACTGCCCCACTATACAAAATTATACCAATATTGTGATATTTAAATAGATTTTTTTCAATTTTATAAAAATCACGGACTACAAAAAGACCATATACAATAAGAAAAATTGCTATAGATGAAAGTAAAATAAATAATATTGTTTCTATTCCCATGTATATTGGTTATAAAAACTTGATTTTAAAAAATGATGTAAAATTTAATTCAGAGGTTTTTTTAGTCAATAAAATTAATAAATTTCATAATGCATATTATTTTTCAGGTGATATTTTGTCAATAGATATAGGTTATCTAGCTTCTAATGTAATATCATCTTTACTTACATTTGTGATATTTTTTATCTGTTTTAGAATCTATTCTCGTACTCCAGGCGCAACATTAGCATATAAAAAATGGGCTCAAGCTACATTTATTATTTTTATTGCTGTATTTATTCATGTCTTTGTAGCATTGACAGGGACACCTAACAACTCAACAAAAGATAGTGCAGAAAGTTTTCGTATATTTTCTGCATTTTTGCTATCTTTAGGATATTTTTATTTTCCAATAGGTGTTATGTACTTAACAAAAGATATGGGATTTGGTGATATAAATTATGAAACAATTAAAAAAATTAGAAGTATATTTTTGAGTATAATTATTTCACTATCTATATTTTTTGCTATATTAGTTCCTTTTTTTGTGATAAGAAAAGTTCTTGGAATTATTTCAAACCTCGTATTTTCTCTAATATGGGTTGCTACAATTTACAATTATAATAAAATATATGAAAATCTCAAAAAACTGCATTTTTCATGGACAATAATTTATATTGGAATTATATGTGCTTTTTTCAATGATTTCTTTTCAACTTTGCAAAATATTCTTGACATTTCACTTATCTATCTAACAATTACCTTCCAATTGTTAATGGCAATTGCATTAATTATAGGATTTTTTAAACTTGCAAAGATGGTAGAAGCAATTTGATTTAAATAAATTACTTATCTAAAAAAGATTCTATGATAAATTTATAATTTCTAAGATAAATCTCTATTTGTGCCTTTTTAAGTATGATTGTATAAAACAATTAACAATAGTTTTTATAATTTTTATATCTACAATTGTATTATGCAATTTACATTAATCCTAGCTATTATTTTTACTATTTTGAGTTTTTTGATATTGGTTATTATTGGCTGGGGCTTTAATGAATTTTTTAAATTAGATAAAGAACAATTTAAATATTATTTATATGGACTAACGTTTTATGGAATTTCTCTTTTGAGTTCATTCTTACGATATATTGTTCTACCGCCTCTAACAGAGATTAAGACTGTTTTATCAGCTTATGCAACATATATAACACCTTTGGTAGGAATAGCTTTTTTCCTTAAAGGTACAGATCTCCTTGCAAAAAAAGATTCAGCAAATTTTCAAAGATCAAGCTTTTTGTATAATTTATCTTTTTTGATGATCTACATATCAATTATATACGAAATCATTTATAATTTATTTATATTTTTTTCAGAATCTACTTTTGAATTTTTAGGACTGATCATAGCCCCCATATACATTTTAACAATTATTATTGCATTTTATGCTTTTTTACAATATAAAAATGCTTTTAATGATATTTTAGCCAAAGTTGTTTTCAACTATATTGGTGCAACAATGATAATGCTAATTGGTGGAGTAATAGCCTGTGAATCTCTGACTCCT
>CAYQAE010000002.1:60906-63406 GCA_964415445.1 uncultured archaeon
TTTACAGATTTATCTCCCGAAAGAATTTTAATTTCTATAACAGGATTAATTATAATTATAATTCCTTTTTTATATTCTTTGAGAAGTGTTCACAAAATAAAAAAGGCTTTAGCATAGTTTTATAACACAAAGATCTATATTTTATGCCTAACTTTAACAGCAATTCCTGAATTTGATTGTCTCATGACAAATCCAGGCATATGTGCAGTGCCTACACCGATAATTTTTTCATTCCTTTTAATTAATACTTCATCTCCAATATATATATTATCAGATGCATCTAAAACACCTACTGCAAATACAGTATTACTCTTTAGATTAAAATCTATTTTCACTGATTTTATCTTATCAGATATTTTTTTTGCACCATCTAAAGTTAGAGAAAAAAGACCTCTTTTGTGATCTAAAGTAGCCAATATTTTATCATTCTTATCTAATATTCGTTTATTTAGTCTCCCAACTATTTTTGTATCTTCAAAAAACAGATGAGAATCAAATCCAAATTGATAATTAAATAATACACCTAGATCATCAATTAATTTAACTTTAGTACTACATTCAGATAATTCACCATTTAGAGAATCTAAAGAAGAAGTTAATTTATCTTCAAAAGTAAATACTAAGTTATAACCTTTAAGTTCTTTACATATATCTAGGTATGGTTGACCACAATGGCATATAATTTTTTTTGATTTATATTGAGACAATATTTTATCCAACAAAACTAATAATCTATTTTTCTCCTCATATGACCAATCACCTGTCACAGGTATATCATAAGAATTTGCAGGATATGAATTTTGAAGCTGATAGGGAACTACTCCCAAAGGGGAAGTTAATACAAATTTTTGAACAAAATTAAATTTATTGACATTTCTTTTTAATTTTTGCATAGTTTTTGATCTAGAGTATGGTTTTTTTGCAGTGCAAGGTATCAAAAGAACACAATCAGAATCAGGATACTTAAGTTTAGCTACTCTATCTACAAATTGTCTAACATTTGGTCTAAAAAAAGAAATATCAGTATAAATATTTTTTTTGCCATCTAAATCAACATATCTTTCAATATCTTGATAATAATTAAGATAAATTCTTTTCAAAATTGCATATAAAGCTGGATTGCTATATGAGATCCATTCAATATAGTTTAGGATATTATAATTTTTTGCATGTACTCTAAAATCATATAGAGCTTTTTCAAATCGATCAAATGAATCAAAAATTTCATTTTGAGCATAAAAACTATCCAAAGTATAATATCCTTTTGTTGAGGCTATTTTAGCAAATGAAGTATCTATTAAATCTATTCCAAAATAAGCTAAAAATGCACCTAAATTAGGAGTAGCTACCCCCTGTACATAAACTAATTGCCCTTCAGATAGATTTTTTCGTAAATTTATTAAAAAATAAGCTGCTTTTTTTGAATCAAACATTAAATCATTTATATTTTTTAATATAATCAAATCAAAATCATTGCACTTGCCTAAAACTTCAAAAATAGATTTAATGTCTTTAATTATAGGTATACAAACTCCTATCTTTTTTTGAGATTTTGATATTTCAATATTTTCATATAATTTATCTTCTACATTTTCAAAGGCAATAGTATAGCCAACGTTTATATCATCTATAATATCCAAACTCAGATCTTTTGTATTTTCAACTAAATTAGGTGTTTTGACACCGCTAGATAATTCACCTATTCGACCTGGTCCTATATATTTCTTTAATTTAAACATCTTAAGATTCTACCTTCAATTAATCTATCTGAGATAATTTTTGTGATTTCCAATTCAACTTTTTTTCTTAAATATTTCTTTGCATGGTGTACTTTAATTAGAGGACCATTAGATGCAGGAAATGCAATAAATTCATCCTTTCCAGAGCTATAAGATTCTATGATATAAGCTTCTATTTTTTTATTCAAATATTTTTGTTTTTTTTGCGTATTTATATCTTTAATTAATTTAAATACTTCTTGCCAATCAGCTGCTACATTAGAAGGTCTGCCTTTCATTTTGTTTGAAAAAGCAGACATAGGAAGCGGCAGAAAACGATAAATAATATACTTTTCTACATATTTTTGATTCTCTTTTATAAATTGAGATGTTTTAGATATAGTTTTTTTAGTCTGATATGGAAGATCATAAATAAAATATATATTTGTGTCAATATTATATCTTTTAGATATTTTTAGTGCTTTTGAAACTTCTTTAGGCCCAAATGGACGTCCAATTTTTTTAGATTGAACATCATCTGCACTGTCACAGCCAATATGCAGAGTTGAATCCATAGCATATTTTGAAATTACCTCTGCTACTTTATTATCTAAAAGAGAGGCTTTTACATTTTCAACATCAAAATAAATACCAGTATCAGAAACTTCAGAGAATAATTTCTCAAGCTTTTCATAATTTGCTTTAGGTAATTTTGGATCAGTTAAAATTTCACCAGAAACTAACTCTTCTCTGCAATAATCTAAAATATCAGGTGCACTTAA
>CAYQAE010000002.1:63416-68853 GCA_964415445.1 uncultured archaeon
AGCTAAATTTTTAATTTCAGAGATAATATTATCTATACTGCGAGATTTCGCATTACCAAAACAAGAAGGAACAGAACAATATCCACATCCTGGATTTATATTTTGAGGACAAACTAATCTATCTTCTAAATTTTCACTAAAACAATTTTGGCATGCTCTACAAATATCATTAGATTTAAAATCAACTTCAGCCCGATTAAAATTACTACAACCACGTAATATCTCAACAAAAACTCTGCAAAATTTATAATTCTTATAATCTAAAATTCTTGAAGTTGAGGGATGTAACATATTATATTCTTTTTTTGAAATGCGCTCTAAATTGCTTATTTTGATCATTTTATTATCTTTATATGCAATGTTGGGAACGTTTTTGGGATCAAAATTTGAATTAATTAATTTCTCTATTGCAATCTCGCCTTCTGCAATGACACAAAAATCAGCTCTCAACTTATTTATACATAAATTAGGATCAGATGTAATTGGTCCACCTAAAATTAATTTTTGATCTCCTTTTAGTTTTGATCGAATTTTTTTTACCACAGAATAATCAGTGGACATAGCAGAGATTAAAAAAATATCATAATTTAAGATAGGATTCCTCAGAAACTCTTCTGCTCTTTGAATTTTACAATCTATATCTTTTTCTAAAGCTCCAGCTACCCATCTAGGGCCTGAGCCAATAATTTCAGGAGTGTGATAATTTTTTGATTTAGATGCAGCTAGTGAATCTAAAATAAGTGCTGAATTTACTGATGTCATAATATATACTTCTTACCAAAAATAATATAATTTGAAATTTCTAAATTGATATATTAAAATATTCATTCTTTTCTTTTTAAAATAGCCATAAACTTATGCATTTGCTCTAAAGTTATCTGACCGGGCGCAGATTCTCTGCCTAAAGAGAGAGATACAAAATTTAGAAATGGATCAAATATTGGACTAAGTATACGAGTAAATGTACCAAATGAACCCATACCAATTATAATTACATCTTTATTCTTCCAATGATCTAAAAGTTCAATTAATTTAATACTATCATCATAACTTTTACACATTACAGCAATTTTTGCAATATCTGCTCCAAAATTAAACATCTCATCTATAATATTGTTTAATTCTCTCTTAGATGGAGTTTTTTCAAAATCATGCATAGAAAGAATAATTTTACATTTTTTCTTATCAATTAACTTTTTTGCAATCTCTTCTGAAGAGTACTCTACATCAATATAATTAACTCTATCCATAGCTTTCAAAAAAAGATTCATGCGAGTATTTTCATCTAAAGACGATTTTCCGCCTTCTGAAGCTTTTCTAATAGTTAAGATATATGGTTTATTAGATTTAACTTGTAATATTTGATCTAGTACTTCAGATATATTATCTAAGTAATCAATACGTAGTTCAATTAAATCAACATTTACTTCTTGAACTTCTTTTATCTTATTTATAAAAGAATTAACATCCGTCTCAATTATAGGAACACATAATTTCATCAAATCACATCCAAAATATCAAATGAAAACTATTAACATAAAAACTTATAAACAAAAATTTGTTAATTAATATTTATAAGATTAAAATGGCACAAAAAAGATTCAATAGACTACAAAAAAGTTTAGTTTTTATTGAAATAATAAAATTATTAAAAGACAAATATACCTATAAAGAATTATCAGAAATATTTAATGAACCTATTCCAGCTCTAAATAGATATGTAAAAGGTCAAGTTATTCCTGCACCAAATAAAACTAAAAATCTAATGGAAAAAATCAACCAAATATTTAACTTAAAAGAAGAATTGAAAAAGAGGTTTAAGCTAAACAACAATACTTCACCCATATTAAGCAATTCATCTCTTATAAAACTAATAGCTTTTGCTGTATATCGTCATTTTGAAAATTTAAATATTAAAAAAGTTTTAACTGCACCTGTAGATGGATTACCAATTGCCGTAGCTATATCCTCTCTTTTTGATGCACAAATCACATATCCTAAATCCACAAGAGATCAGTCAATTGAAAATTATATAGAACAAACATATCAACCTGATGGATCCAAATTCATAAAAAGTCTTTATTTAGAAAAAGAAATTTTCAAAAAAAATGAAAAAATACTAATTGTAGATGACACTATAAAAACAGGGGCAACTATTAATGCACTTATTGAGTTAGCAAAAAAATTTAAAGCAAACATAGAGGGTATATTTGTAATAATATCACAAGATGGTGGAGTGAATAAGATAAAAGAAAATAATTCATTAATTTATTCAATGATAGAAATTTAAGTGGTTAGAAATGTATGAAATTGAATTAGATGGTAAAAATCAAAAATTAGAGTTTTCAGCTGCACACATTATTCCAAAACATAAAAAATGTGGAAAAATTCATGGTCACAATTATTTTGTAGATTTTAGAGCAAAAGGTAATTTAAACGATGAAGGACAAATTATGGATTTTGGAAGTATTAAAAAAAATATCCGAGACATTTGCAAAAAATTAGATCATAAATTAATTTTACCTTCAAAAAACAAATACACAAAGATCACTAATGATAAAAATTCAATAAAGGTTAAAATTGATGATAAAGAATATTATTTTCCAAAAGAAGATATAGAGATATTACCTATCGCAAATACTACTGCAGAAGAACTTTCAGGGTATATTGCTGAAAAAATAAAAACTAAAATGGACTCAAATGTAAAAAAATTAAGTGTCAAAGTTTATGAAGACAGTGGACAAGCTGCCACCTATCAAAAGGAGATTTGGTGAGAATTAAATTGGATCCTGATAAATCAAAAATTCAAATTCTAGGTATATTAGTTCAACTGTATAAACAAAAAGATCAACTTCAGCCAGAAGTTTTAGTTAATGAATGGTATAAATTATTGCAAGAATTACAAAAACAACAGGGGCTTTGGGATAATGCTTTTAAAAAAGCTAATATGAGCCCACAAATTGCAGATAAGATGAGAATGGATGTAGAAAAAAGTGTTAAATTAGCTCAACAAAAATTACAAAATGCAGCCCCAAAACAACAAAAACCGACTCCTGAGAAACCTAAACAAACTCAAGAAGATCAAAAACCACAACCACCTCCAAAACCAAAATTAGAACAAAAGCCTAAACTCTCTGTTGAGGAAAAAGACGATTTATTAGGGATGATGTTTTCTGAAACGATGAAAAAAGTCAAAAAAGATCCAAAAGAAGTAAAAATTACCAAAGACATACTTAATGAGTTTAAAATTCCAGAGATAAAACCTACATCACAAAAACCTCCGCCTCAAGAAGTACCAAAAGTAGGACCAGAATTTGATGATAAATATGAAAAACCGCAACCCTCTCCGAGTAAAGCACAACAACAAGAAGTAGATATTAGTAGTGATCTTCAAGGTTTAGATTCAATATTAGAATCCTCAAAAGTACCTACAAAAAAATCTGATGCACCTAAAGAAGGATCTGAAATTTCAATTGATCAAAATCCACAACCACCTCCGAGTAAACCAAGCTCTATGACAATAGATGATCATCAAACAAAAGACAAATTAGTAGTTGATTCTATAGATCAACAACATGCAATTTTATCTAATCTAAATAATACTATAGATAAATATTGGGCAGATATAACAGAAACTACTTTATCTAGAGGTATACCAAAAAATATCCTAACCAAATTTGATTGGATTTATGAAAAAAATTCTGAAGGAAACGTAGTACTTACCATAGACTCCTTTGGAGAAGTTAATTTAGAAGAGAAAGCTTATGCTAAAGAAGTATCAGAGATAATTGAGCAATTCGTAAAAAAAGAAACTGAATTTAGCTTAATAAAAAAAATGGCATCTCACAAGCCTACTCACTCTCCTATCGAAGGAGATATACAAAAGAAAGCTTCAGATACCTTATCAAAACTTGAGAAAAAAGTTTCTCCAAAAAAAGAAGAAAAGAAACCCAAAAAAGATTCATCTGTTTTTTCTAATGTAATGAATGTAATGGATAAAGTTTATACAGAGGAAAAGCCAAAAAAAGAAATAAGAATGAATAAAGCTGATCAAGAATTGTTAGACCATATTGGTATGTCTCAAAGTCATCTAAGTACTTTAAGCTCAAGTTTATTAGATATGGCAAAAAAAGAACTTGATCCTGATCAATTTAGTTTTAGTTCACCTTCTGATCCAAAAGCAAGAGAATTTGCAAAATGGATCTATAACAAAATCCCTTCTTTAATTGGAAAAGAAATAGATAACAAGAGCCAAAAAAAGCTTGCTACCCGACTATTTATTAAAATATTACAAATTTTAAAATAACTAAATTATAAATTTACAGTGAGTATGTCCTGATGCAATACATTTAGTTTCTCTACAATATACGGGTTTATCTGTCAGATATTTAATAACACCGGCTATTGCACCACGAATATAATGATCAACTGGTTCTGAAGATTTTTTTCGATTCTTGCTAAATATTGTCCAATCAGCAATAACTAAAATCTCAGGAACAGAGAGATCCATCTTTTGTATCTTAAAGAAACCAAAACCCATCAAAGTTAAATAATGTAAAAATTTATCTAATGCTTCATCTTCTGTGGTTTTTTTACTCTCTATCATCTCCCTTGTAAAACTATAACCTACTCTCTCTGCACTAGTATACAATATTTTATTTGCATAAGCATCGCCGACTTCTTTGGAGATTGATTCAATTATTTTATTTAAATAATTAGCTTTTAAGATTAAACTTTGATCACCCCCCAAAACTAGACCAGTCTCTGGCCCTATTTCTAAATTATGCTTTATTTGATCAAAATCAGCTATAATAGATGTATCTACATTAATACCTGTGTTTTTAATAATCTCATAAGGTATCCAATCAGTTCTGTGTGGAGTTAGTGCCATTTTAGATATTCGCATATATCTCATCAGAAGGTTTCTCTCTTCAACCAATTTCAATTCAATTACATTATCAGCTAAGGCTTTGAACATGTTTTCGGTCTCTGGTTTGTGGGCACCACTTGTAAGATTAATGAAAGTAGTAATTCCTGATCCCCTTAAATAAGCTGCACCTCGCTGCAAAAATCTTAATGCTGATTTTCTACCTGCACCCATAATCAGAGGGGTAAAAGAATCAATAACTAACTTTTTTTCATCATTTTCATCCATAGAATGAGTTGATTCAAATAAGATCTTAAAAACATCATTTACATTTTCTGGATTAGATATTACATAATCATGAGAACTCATAGATGATGAAAGTGAACCAGAATAACCATCCACCAATATAAATTTATTACGATTTTCATAACTACTAATAGATCCAAAAAATTGCTTTAGTTGTCTTTTGACAAATAATGGTGGTTTTTCAAAATCGATATATATCCCTCCACCACCTTCTTTTAATCCTTGAAGTAAAAATTCTTGGGCAAAAAGACTTTTTCCACTGCT
>CAYQAE010000002.1:68863-69320 GCA_964415445.1 uncultured archaeon
AACTAAAGTAATAGTACCCTTAACTACGCCACCTTCTAAAATTACATCTAAACTAGGTACACCTGTACTAATTCGTATAATCTCCTCATAATTAATTTTATTCTTTATATCTTTATGATCAGATGCTTCTTCAGTATTTAGAGCCAATTAATTTACACCAATTTTCTAATTTATCTTACTTTATTATATATATTGTTTTTCAACTATATAAATTTTTTGTTTAAAATACTTATTCCATTATAACATTCTACCATTATAATTTGCTTCCACCTACAAACCGACTTATTCAAGTTAATACCATCTAAAAAAACAAATATAAAAAATAAATTTATATATAAAAAGTATAATTTACTTTTAAAAATCTTATTAATTTTGCATTAATTTCTATAAGCAAAATATTTCTTTGGGGGACATCTACCACGGGGAAGCTTAATGCTCCGTAAGGGTAGGGTAGCTT
>CAYQAE010000003.1:0-6181 GCA_964415445.1 uncultured archaeon
TATTCTAAAGTTGTTTTTGCAGCACTAGTTGGAGTGATAGCAAAAACAGATGAGTGCATTTTTACTCCAGAGGGGATACCCAACATTGGAATTTTATCACATACTATACTATAAATATCTCTAGCTGTTCCATCTCCACCTGCAAATAAAATTACTCTTACCTTTGCTTTTATAAATAGTCTACATATTGCTTTTGTATCTTCTTTTGTAGTCCTATCTTTTGGCTTATAAATTCCTTTATACTTAGAATATTTTAATTCTTCTAATAACTCTCCACCCATCTTCCCAGAAGGAGTTAGTATTTTAAATTCTCTTCTAAAATCTCTAAGACATTTTAAAGTTATTTTTGCTCTATCTTTAGCTATTTTTTTTGCTCCGCGTTTTATAGCTTCTTTTAAGTTTTTTTTACCATCGGTGCCTTTCAACCCTACAGCCCCTCCCATACCTGCAATAGGATTTATCAAAAGACCGATTTTTTTCATGATCTGTTCTATTTTTTTTCCTATATTTATACTTTTGGTAGTTTTTCTAATGATTGTTTTACTAGATCTACTGGATATTCATAATCTACTAATTTTCCTTCATGATATAAATCATAAGCACCTAAATCAAAATGTCCATGTCCACTATTAGCCAAAAGAAGAACCTTTTCTTCACCCGTTTTTTTACATTCAATTGCTTCATCAATTAATCCTTTTAGAGCATGACTAGTTTCTGGCGCGATTAAAAATCCTTCACTTCTAGCAAAGGTAATTGCAGCATCAAATACTTTCTTTTGATGATATGCTTTTGCTCTAATTAGTTTATCATTAACTAGTTTAGATAACAAAGGAGAATCACCATGATACCTTAGACCTCCAGCATGAATTGGTGCAGGTACAAAATCATGACCTAGTGTATACATCTCAACTATTGGTGCAAGTTGAGCAGTATCTCCGTAATCATATGCAAATAACCCTTTAGTTAAAGTTGGACATGCTTTAGGTTCACAACCGATGATATCAACTTCTTTGTTTTCTCTTATTTTATCTTTTACAAATGGAAAAGTCATACCAGCAAAGTTACTTCCTCCGCCTACACATCCATATATAGACTCAGGATAAGTGTCTATTTTTTTAAATTGCTTTTTTGTCTCCTCCCCTACTATTGTCTGATGTAATACAACGTGATTTAGAACACTACCTAGAGAATATTTTGTATTTTCATGTTTTGCAGCATCTTCTACCGCCTCACTTATAGCAATACCTAAACTTCCAGTGCAATTAGGATCTTTTTTTAGGATATTTTTGCCAGCTTCTGTTAATTCAGATGGACTTGGAATTACATTGGCATTCCAAGCATGCATTAGCATTTTACGATATGGTTTTTGTTCAAAACTTGCTTTTACCATATAAACCATACATTCGATATCAAATTGACTAGTAGCAAAAGCCAAAGCACTGCCCCATTGCCCTGCTCCGGTCTCTGTAGCTATACGTTCGGTTCCTTCTTTCATATTATAATAAGCTTGAGCTACTGCGGTATTAGGCTTGTGACTTCCTGGTGGACTTACTCCTTCCCATTTATAGTAAATTTTTGCAGGAGTCTTTAATGCTTTTTCTAATCTTTTTGCTCTATATAGAGGGGATGGTCTCCAAATTCTGTATATATCCAAAATTTCTTCAGGTATATCTATGTATCGATCCATACTAACTTCTTGTTTTATTAATTCCATTGGAAAAATTGGAGATAAATCTTCTGGCTTAAGTGGCTCTTTTGTTTGTGGATTTAAACCAGGTTTTAATTTATTTTTCATATCTGCATGTATATTATACCATTTTTTTGGTATTTCATCTTCATCTAACATTATTTTTGTATCTTCCATCTAATTTCACCTTTTTTGATCTTGATAATATAACCTAAATTAGTAATTTTAATAATATTGAGCACAGATGATCATTTCTATACACAAAGTTTTTGATAGATATATAAAATAATATTTATATCGTGTATCTTAAGAGAGTTGATATAATGGCATCTCGAGAATTTACTTTTTATAGAACAGTATATCCAAAAATAGAAACAGATGATCCAATTACTATTGGATATAATGATACTACACCCAAAGTTGTAGATTATGTTAAAAAATATCCTGGGCCTCAATTTATTCACTCTGGTAATTTTTGGAAAATACCAAAAGAAAAAAGAACTCCTAAAGCAGTTTTAGAAGGCGCTGAAAAGTTATATACTCCAAATACAGAAGGTATAATGTCTGTAAATATCTCTCCTACTACTGAAGAAAAACTTTGGACTTTACCTGAGGGGTTACGTATCCAAGCATTAGATGAAAGTCTTAAAAATGCAAATTGGATGAAAGATAATATGGATTTAGATGCACCACTCTATTGTAGTTTTGAAGTAGGAACTATAAAAGATGCAACTAAGTATTATAATATGGCACAAGATGCGGGCCATGATGCTTTTGGTGCAGGATTTAGTCTTTTTTTGAGAAGAAAAACATTAATTCCAGGCCAACAACAGATGTGTGATGTTATAGCATCAGCTAGATCTATAATTGGAGACGCGCCATTTCATTGTTCAGGAGTAAGTTCTCTAAAGCTTATACCTATTATTTATTATTTAGGTGCCACGTCATGTGATGGAAGCACACCTGTTGTAAATGCTGCAGCATATGGCACAGTATTTAATCTTCTAGGTAAAAGTGTAAAAGCATCTGATATAAAAGAGTGGACCTGTCAATGCTGCGTATGTAGAGATGAAAATAATATTATTAAAAAATTGAAAAAATCTATTGAATATAGAATAAGACACAATATCCAGATGTGGTTTATGACTATACGGGGTATGGTACGTGCTAAACACGAAGACGAATTAATAGAATTTATCGGAGATAGAGTTAACAAAACTAGATCTAATATTTTAAACCAATGTTGGGAATATGCAAAAACAGTAAAATATCAGATGACCGGAGAATATTAAAATTCATCTAAAAATCTTTTCTCTGCTATCTCGCCACATAAATTTTTTCTCATAATTTCTTTTACTTTTTTGGATTCTCTATATTGTCCTAGAGCCCACATAAGTTTAATATATGCAACTTCAGGTAGCATATCTTCACATGATATAACTCCTAATTTTTTTAGATCACGACCAGTGGAATATACATTCATATTTACTCTTCCATATAAACATTGTGAACTCATCCCTACTATAATATTGTTTTCACATAATTTTTTTATAAAATTATAAATTTCTTTATTTATTTTTGTAAATTCATCACTTACATTAATTGGTAGATGCCCTAAACCAGTTCCTTCTAATATTAATCCTCTATATCCCTCTTCTAAAACATATTTAAAAATAGAAGGCTTAATTCCTGGTGCAATTTTTATTAAAGCCACATTTTGATCTAGATTTGGTCTAAATTCCAATTTTCTATTTTTATCTCTTCTTTTGAAGTCTTTATTGAAAAATTCAATTTTTTTATCTACTTTTCCAAGTGGCGGTATGTTAATTGATTTGAATGCATCTCTTCGTGATGTATGCATCTTTCTGACTTTTGTAGCTTTGTGTATAAAAGAATAAGTATCATTTGGTGTTGCATGCATCACAACACACACTTCTGAAATATTAGAGGATGCCACTTTAGTAGCATGTATTAAATTAATCGCAGCATCGCTACTTCCACGATCTGAACTTCTTTGTGCACCAACTAATACTATTGGAATATTCAAATCTTGAAAAATAAATGATAAAGCACAAGCAGTATAATGAAGTGTATCTGTTCCATGTGTTACTACTATACCATCTGCACCAGAATCTATCTCTTTTTTTATCTCATTAGCTAATTTAGTATAATGACTTGGGTTAATATCTTCACTAAATAGTTGAGTTATTAATTTTCCTTTTATATTTGCTATGTCTTTTATTTCAGGCACTGCAGATATTATCTCTTCTGCACTAAATGCAGAACTAACTCCACCAGTGCGATAATCTATCTTTGAAGCAATAGTTCCTCCAGTTGCTAAAATAGATATATTTTTTTTCTTTTTATCTTTTTTTGGAGAAACATCGAGTGTATCTACTTTTATTTTCTTTTTATCTTCTAATTTTTCAATTTTTGTGTTTTTGTCAAATTCAATACCTATATTGTATCCATTATCTAATTTGATGACTATACAATTAGGATCACCTGATTCATATCTGTCCATCAAAAGTCCTTGATATATTCTGCTTCCTTTTTTGATAGAAATTTTATCTAATACATCTAGATTCAAATTTTTAATTTTCTCTTGAATCTTTTTGCTGTAATTTTGAAAGGCCAAAGATGACACCGATTTTTTATATTTTGTAAAAAGAAATTATTTCTAATCGAAGTTCATAACTTTATAAAATCTATTTAAGTATCTTTAAAATAGGAATAATTTACAAATGAGGGATAAATTATGTTTTATATTGGAGAAGCGTTAATCGGATCTGGTAATGAAGTAGCTCATATTGATTTGGTAATAGGTGAGAGAGATGGTCTAGCAGGACAAGCATTTTTACAAGGATTTACCAATTTATCTGCAGGACATACTCCCTTGCTTTCTGTAATTCGGCCTAATTTGATGACCAAACCTGCAACTTTAATTGTTCCAAAAGTGACTATGAAAACTCTAGATGATAGTTCTAAGATCTTTGGACCAGCTCAAGCCGGAGTATCTCGTGCTGTTGCAGATTGCGTAGAAAGCGGTATAATCCCTAAAGAAAAAGCAGAAAAATGGGTAGTTATTGCAAGCGTATTTATTCATCCAAAAGCTGAAGATTATAGGAAAATATACCAATATAATTATGGGGCAACTAAATTAGCAATTGATAGAGCATTATCTGAATATCCTCCAATTAATAAGATTTTGGCTGAGAAAGATCGAGCAAAACATCCTATAATGGGTTTTAGAGTTCAAAGACTTTGGAATCCGCCATATTTGCAAGTGGCTTTGGATTTAGATTCAGAAAAAGCAATGGAGAATATAGTTTCTAAACTTCCAGATCGTGAAAGATTAATTGTCGAAGCAGGTACTCCTTTAGTTAAAAAATTTGGAGTAGGAATAGTTGAGAAAATCAGAGAAATTAGGCGAGATTCTTTTATAATTGCAGACCTAAAGACATTGGATGTAGGGCGAATTGAAGTTAAGATGGCTGCAGACGCAACAGCAGATGCAGTCGCAATATCAGGCCTTGCAACAGAAGATTCAATTGATAAATCAATCCAAGAAGCAAAAAAACAAGGTATTTATTCCTATGTAGATTTAATGAATGTTTCCGATCCCTTAAAAAAATTAAAATCATTGAAATATGAACCAGATGTGATCTTACTACATAGAAGTATAGATAAAGAAAGATCAGCACTACAAAGCGGGAGAAAAGCAAAATCTGGCTGGGAATTAATTAAAGAAATAAAAGAAGTGGTCTCTAAAGACAAATTAGTAGCAGTTGCAGGTGGAATAGAGCCAAATAATACAAAAGAAGCATTAGATAGTGGCGCAGATATTATAATTGTAGGTAGATATATAACTCAATCAAAAGATATAAGACATGCATCTCGTGAATTTTTAGATAAAATGCCAGCAGATGCAGATACAATGAGACTAGCTTTGGATGAGGATGAGGAATGATTTTTTCTCTATTTATTTATTATTTCAATTAATTCTTTTTTAGTTAAATCTTGTCTATGTTTTTGATCTTTCCATAATTTTCTATAAAAGTAAAAATATTCATAAAGTGCTGGAATATCTTTGCAGTAGATTATTTTGTGATGTTCTATAACTTGAATTTTCATATAAATTGATAGCTCTTCAAAAAGCCAAATATCATATTTTTTTCCTGATATATCTACATTTCTATAAATAGATTCTAATATTTCTTTCATGTTTTCTTTATTCTTTATATTGGGAGCAACTATACATAAATCTTTATCACTTTGTATGCTATTTTCATCACTAGTTTGAGATCCAAAAATAATAATAGCAAGAATTCTATTATCTTTTTTTAAAAAGGAAAGATCAGAGTTTATTTTTTTGTATTTATCCATTTTTTAATTTCTCCTAAAAAGATATTCAAAGGCTCTAATAATGACTTGATAGAATCAAAAGCAATATTGTTGTTGATTCCATTATATTCATGAACTAACCTATTTCTA
>CAYQAE010000003.1:6191-61534 GCA_964415445.1 uncultured archaeon
GCCACAGGATTCTTTTAATGAATTTTTTAAATTTTTATTTAATATATTTAGCTCAAAAACTCTTTCAATATTAGAATAATCATCTTTTGGAAGTTTATTTTCATCTTTTAATACCATAGCAATAATATCAGTAGATGCTTCTATTGCCTCTTGTATAGCTTTATATATTGCTAATTTAGTCTTTTTATCTCTGTATTCTTCTATCCAAATATTTATATCATCTATTCTCTCTTCAATAAGATTTAATTTATCAATATATCTCTTAACTCTTTCTTTTTCCATTGAAATTACCTTAGAAATTAACATATTATGTAAAGATATAATTTATTATAATGATTTCGGGATATTTCAAAAATCAACCAAAATGTTTATATATTATAACTTTATATTAATAACTATGAATAATCAAGAGTATCAAATAAAAAGTTCTATTTCAAAAAAAGAATATTATTTAATCTCTGAATTGAAAAAATCAGAAAAGATAGTTTTTTCTAATTTAGATGTGAAATTTATCTTAAATTCTAATAAAAAGAAGATTTATAATTTATTAAAAAATTTAGCTAAAAAAAATCTCATAAAACGCATAAAGAAAGATAAATATATTTTGAATGTTTTTTCACAACCCAAAGATATAAATTTAATTGCAACAAGAGTTTATTGGCCATCATATATTAGTTTTTGGACTGCACTAAACTTTTACAAGTTTACAGAACAATTACCAAAGATAATTTATGTTGTGACAACTCGACAAGCAAAAAATATTAATTTTGAAGGATATAGATTTTTTTTTATAAAATTTACTCCTAAAAGATTTTTTGGATATCGAAAAATAGATAATTTACAAATAGCAGACAAAGAAAAATCAATAGTAGATTCTCTGCTATATCCTAGATATTCTGGCGGGATAAAAGAAGTAGCAAAATGCTTATATGAGGGTTGGAATGAGATGGATCAAAATAAATTACTAAATTATTGTTTTTTAGTCAATAATAAATCGATTTTACAAAGATTAGGTTATCTAATAGATCGTCTTAGTCTTAAAATAGCACCAAAATTGAGATCTACACTTCAGAAAAATATTGGAAAAGGGTATGTTTTGCTTGATCCAAGAATTAAGAAAAAAAATTATTATAATAGCAAATGGAAAATAAATGTTAATACAAATTTAGAGGAGGTTTAGATGCTTACAAAATCACAAATTACTAAAATTGCTAATAGGTATCACATTAATCCTTATTATCAGGAAAAGGATTATATTCAGAATTTATTTTTGTTTAATTTATATCAAACAAATAGTTCTTTTATTTTTAAAGGAGAGACTTGTTTAAAAATATGTTATGGCTATAGACGTTACTCAGAGGATCTTGATTTTAATAGCTCTTTTAATCCAAAAAAAATTAGTAAATATATTGATATTAGTCTGAAGAAATTAAAATTAGTTGGAATAGAACATGAATTTCACAAAAAGGAATTATTTGAAGAATCATATACATCCAAAATTCATTTTTGGGGTCCACTATTTTCTGGAAAACGTGAATCTACAAATTCTTTGCAGATTGATGTAGGATATAGGGGGGGAACAATATTGGAACCGAAAGTGGTTAATATTTATTCTAAATATCCCGATATTGATATGTATTCTGTTAAAGCAATGGAAGAAGAAGAAATATTGGCAGAAAAAATTCGTGCCCTATCTCAAAGATCCTTACCTCGAGATTTGTATGATATTTGGTGTATGATTGAAAAGGGTATTAAAATTAGAAAAAAATTAATTTTCTCAAAGTTAGGCGTAGAAAAAATCCCAAATTTTTTTTATCCAACTGAGAGGGAATTTAATGACAATCTTAGAGATTTTATATCTCTTCCATCTTATAAAATCATTTTAGAGAAAGTAGACTATAATTTAAAGGAATTATAAAAATCCTCATATCGGTATTGTAAATACCGATAATAATTCATAACCATGTCTAGATTATCGAGTATTAGTCGATTATCGTGACATAAAAATGACCTCTTCTCCTATAATTGAGAGAAAATTTGGATTAATTCATCTAAATTTAGATCTTTAACTTTCTTTTGCAAAAATGAATTATCTATATTTTTATATTCTAAATTTGAAAATTTTAGTGCATTCTTTAGATTCTTTTTTTTATAACAAAATATGGATTTTATGAATTTGAAAAATTTATTTTCATTATCTAAATCTACCTTTTTGTTTTTTTTAATTTCAATAATTTCTGATGTTACTTTAGGTGGGGGGTAGAATGAATTTGGGCTAACTTCTAATAATTTTTTTATATCAAAATAAAAATGAGAAAACACACTTAGTTTAGAATAGTTTTTATCTTTAGGAGAAGCTATAAGTCGTTGTGCAAATTCTTTTTGAATGCAAAGTATAGCTATATCAAAATAATAACCTTTTATTTTTTCCATTATTTTTGAAGAAATTTGATATGGTATATTTGATACTATTTTATTAGCTTTTGGCCAATCTATTTTTGTTATATCTGCTTTTATTATTTCTATATTTGAGTATTTTGATAATTCGGCTTTTAAAAGTTGGGTGTATTTTTCATCTTTCTCTATTGCATATACTTTTTTTGCATTCTCTGCTAAATATTTAGTTAAAATTCCAACTCCTGCACCAATTTCTAAAACAGTATCTTGAAAGTTAATTTGTGCAAATTCTATTTCTTTTTTTATTATATCTTCTCTATTTAGAAAATGTTGTCCTAATTTTTTTTTAGGATGTAGATTATATTTTTTTATCAGATCAATAAGTTTTGATGTCATAAGTTTTTATATAATATTCAAAATATTTATTGTAATTTAGATGATTGGTTTTTACATATTTTCAAAAAATATCTTAACTGCACAAAATTAGAAGTTTTTCCTTTGCTAAGGAATATTTTTTAATTTTTTTCCTATATATCTTACATAATGCCAATCCCAACAAAATATGAAATTCTGAATTTTTCAAAAATAAATCAAGGGAAAAAGGAGATTGTTCCAAAATACAAAAGAAAATGGTATTTAGATATAAAAAAAGGAATAAAATCTAATTTCATAATTAGTATATGCGGATTTAGGCGTGTTGGTAAAACTACACTAATAAAGCAGATATTGAATGAACTTTGCGATGATCAAGAAGTATTCTATTTTTCATTTGACGAACAAATTTATTCAAACTACGAGGCACTAAAGAACATTATTGAAGTTTTTTTAGCTGAATCTGATAGACCTTTAATTGCTCTTGATGAAATTTCAAACATAGAGGGGTGGGCAGGACTTCTTAAACGTTATTATGATCATAAGGGTGTGAAATTTATAGTTTCTGGCTCTTCTTCATTGAAAACAAAAAAAGGAAAGGAAAGCTTAGCTGGAAGGATAATTGAATTTAGCCTGCCTCCTCTCCAATTTGACGAGTATTTAGAACTTTCAAATAAATATAAGGAGCCTAAATCTCTATTTAGATCTAAAAGGTATAAAGAAGAACTTGAGAAATTTTTAGATTACGGCTCGTTCCCTGAGCTTTGCACCGAATTTGATGAAAAACTTATTGATCAGTATATTCGAAACTCAACTTTGGAGAAGATTATTTTTGAAGATATTCCGTCTGTTTTTAGGATAGAACATGTAAACAAACTTTTTGATCTTTTAGTGTATGTAGCTACCATATCAGGAAGCCTTTTTAATATACTAAAGACAAGTGAAATTCTCCAAATAAGCAAAAACACTGTTTCAGATTATATGTTTTATCTAGAGAATGCATATGTTTCATATCAGATCTATACAGAAGGATCTTTAGCAAAATCATTTAGAAAAATGAAAAAAGTATTTGTAAGTTCACCTTCAATCTATACTCATTTAACAAAGGATTTTTCTTATGGGGCAAGAGCTGAAGTTGCGGTATTTGATAAACTTATGAATTCATTTTCAAATACGCCTAAATTCTTTAGAGATTCTCAAAAACATGAAGTAGATTTTATTTTCAAAAAAATTCCAATTGAAGTCAAATTTCAAGAAAACATTGCTAAATCTGATCTAAAAAATCTCATCTATTATATGAAAAAGAAAAACAAAGATTCAGCGATAGTTATTACAAAAAATATGTTTGATGAGAGAGAAATAGCTTCAAAAAAGATCCTTTTTATTCCGCTTGATGTATTTATTTCACTTAAGGAGTTTCCTCTTTAGTGTCTATCTTTTTTAATACAAATTTTTTTACTTCTCTTGCAATATTTATGCATTCTTCAGCTTCATCTTCTGTTGGTTGATAAAATTCATCAGGATATCTTACTTCTACTGCATAATATGTCAAATTACCGACATCTATTTTTTTAAAATCATTATCTTCTTTAGAACATAATTCCAAAAGAAACTCTAAATTATGAGTTTTGCCAAATTCTATACTATTTTTAACTAAAAAAGCCTTTAAAAACTTTTCAACTGCTTGTTGAGAATGAAAACATATCGCTTCTGGTATTTTATTTCTTATTGAAACATTCATCTCATTTTCTGCAACCTGTAAATCGTTTTTAGCTTTGATAATCCATTTTTTGACATATTCATCTATCATATATCTATACCTTCTTTTAGTGCACTTCTTACAACGTTGCCTATTTTATTTTTATAATATTCAACCTCTTCTTTTGATTTAATGATAATATCAGAATCAATTCCTATTTTTGCTAATTTTTGTCTAAAAATATGAGCTAATTTCATTTTTTCTTTGATTGGAATTATTTTTTTTGTTATTAATAAAATGTCGTAATCACTTTTTTTTGAAAAATCACCTCGAGCTCTTGAACCAAATAAAATTACATTAGAAAAGATATTATCATTAAATATGGCTTTAATTTTTTGTATTTCATCATTCATATTATTCGCCTAAATAGAAATTCTAAATAATGATTATATTTTAATTCTTTATAAATATATTGCTAGTTTTAGGCTTTAGTTAAAAGAACAATTTGATCAATAAGTTTTGATGTCATAAGTTGGACCGGTATATCTTTTGCTACGTGTATGTTTATATCCATCTGATCTATCTTTTCTTCTCTCTTCTTTTTGCTCTTGCCTTAGTAGATCCCATTTCCAGTTTCTAAGTACAATATATTTATCAACACCTTTTAGCTCATCAACTATTCTTTTTGCAATAGTTTTTTCAGGGGTTGGCAGAAGATGAATTCTCTCTGAGATATCTTTGAAGCTTTCGAATTTCTTTTTTTTCCTAGTTTTAATTAGTTCCCACATAAGTTTCTTTCCAACACCAGATAGAAGTTCAAATTTATGAAATCTAGTTGTTATTGGTCCTGCTCTATTAAAAAAGTGAACATAATCTTCTTCATGTTTATTGACCAATTCTTCAACAATATAGGGCAGTTCTGATTTAGAAGTACCTGTGAGCTCATCATATGATATTTTTTGTTTTACATAATCTACTTCTTCTCGATTATCTTTACCTATATTTACTATATCATGAGTATTTAGGTTAAAATCTCTTTTGATAACTAATTCTAATAATGTGAAGCGAGTATCACCTATAGCTTGAGCTAAGGCCTCTTTCATGTATATGGGCCTCTCATCATCTGGTCTTCCATTTGGAAGATAGTCCAAAACAATTGCTTGCTCTTCAAATAATCCTCGCAAAAATCTACACCTACTTAGCTATAGGAGCATATTTTTCAACAATGCTTAATACCGATTTAATTTCCTTCTCTTCTAATTTATACCTATCTTTTGCAAATAACATCCTAATTTCATCTGCATTTCTTGGTAGTATATTAATTATTGTCGCAATATGACTGTCTTTTAATCTATCTATTGCTTTATTAATTTCTTTAGCCATTTTTTTAGCATCAGTTGGTGAGACTAATGAGAAGTTTCTAGAGTAGTCTAGGGTAATTCTTTGTTCATATTCTAACTCTTCTTTTTTTTCAAGATTTTCTAGTATTTTTCTTACATCTGCCATAGTCACAATTTTTTCAGATACTATTTCTTTTCCTACCAACTTTAATCCCTCTTAATTATATGTTCTGGTCTTGCAATTAGTTGTTTTTGTTTTTTTCGCTCTTTTATATCGATCAAATATGCTTTACCACGTTTTTCACTTATTATTCCAATTTTTCCTTGGAATTTTGGATGAGGCATCCCCCTGTGGATACTTGGATCGATTTTAATTGATACATTATCTCCTATATGATAAGGTTGCAAAAGCTTTCTTACGCTAGGCATACCTTTTTGTCTGATTCTTTTTTTTAATTTATATCGGGTTTTACTTTTCATTCCTCGTGATCTTTTTACCATCTATATCACCGTAATAGATACTACACACTACCTTTATCATTTATTTAATTTCCCTGCTTTCTTTGGATAGCTATCTAAATTGCTATTTAGACTATTTAGGGGATAAATAGCCCTATTTTTGTAATATAGCAATCGATTTTTCTCTTTTTAAGTTTTGTTCTTGGTTTTATAATGTAGAATAATAAGTTAAATTCATAGATTAATACGGCTTAGATTTATTTTTTTTCGTTCTTTATTTATTTTATTCAAATCCCATATCTCTATCTTTTCTTTTTCACATGATTTGGCTGTATTTTTATTTATTCCAGACAAACAAAAAAGAATTGCTTTTGTATATTTTGCTTTATTTAATTTTTCTATGAAACGATTTATTTCTTTTTTATTTACATTTTTGGCTTTAACTTCTCCCAAAATTACTTTATCATTTTTTTTGGCAATTAAATCAAATTCTTCTTTATTTAGAATTCCGTATTTTACCGAGTATCCTAATTTAGTGAAAATTTCTCTTATTTGTGATTCTCTAGCCCTGCCTAGTTCTCTTTTGAACGAATCAATCATTTCAGAAACTTTTGATTTAAATTCTTCTAGCTTTAGATTCAATTTAGGAATAAAAGATTCTTCTTTTAGATTATATACATAAAGAAACCAAAATTCCATTAAAACATCGATAAAAAAATAATTTTTGTTTTCTTTTCTAATTAAATCAAGTTTTATTAATTTATTTAGTAATCTTGGTAAGCTTGTTTGAGGTATTGATGAACTTTTAGATATTTTAGATATTGAATTGAATCCTTCAGCAATTGCTGATAAAATTTTTATAAATGTCAAAAATCCTTTTTTCTCTAGATTTTCTTCTATGAAACATGTAAAATAATTATAAAGTGCTCCTGAAGATGAAAAGAGTTCTAACTTAATTGAATTTAGCAATAATCTTTTTGGAATTGAGTTTAGATTTTTCTTTTCTGCTAAATCTTTTATTCTAAAACTTAAGATATCTAAATAAAATGGATTTCCTCCACAAAAACTGATTAGAAAGTTTAGATGTGCTTCATTGAGATTAATTCCTTTTGTTCTATTCAAAAAAAAAGCCCTGCTGCTTTCATAATCGAAATTTTTAATTTTTGCATTTAGGCCAATTGTAGTTGAAGATGTTACAGTTTTAGATCTTTCAAATCTAAGAATGTTATTATCAGTTTTTGGTTGGTTTATTATATTTATTCCTTTTATTTTATGTTATAAAACAGTCTCAGAGTTTAGAAAAGTGTTGGTAGGATAAGATAATAATTACATAAAATAAGGCTATATATTGCAATATTATTCAGAAAAAATTAAGTTCTATTTTTAAAAACCAAAATGGTTTGAAAGTCGTTATGTTTATATATTAGGTTTGACAATCTATATATGGGTGTGGGGGTAATAAATTAAAGTAACTTATTAATTAAGATTTATTTCTCTCTAATTAAATTAATTTATATATCACGTTCATCTCTCATGATGGTAGATATTAGGTAATGAAATTACCTTAGAGCTTAGTAGCTTTTTTTGAATACATTAGTATTCACTATGACATGATTATACAAAAAACAGACTTTTCTGAAAATTAAAAAAAAGAGGATTAAAAAAATCATGTTGGATTATAAAAAAGAAGCAATAAATATCTTAAAATGTAATTTTGAAGCCGATATGGCAGAATCAATTCTAAAAAAATTAGAATTGATTGTTGCATCAATTAAGGCAACATTGATTGCAATTTTAGGATTTGAAGACGAAGACAAATTAACTTATGGAAAAGCAATCCATAGGTTAGAAAGGAAAATAAACAATGAATTCAAACCAATGAAAACCCCAGGCAATATTTTGGTTTCTGGGATTTCTGGAGGAGGCAAAGGTGCTCTTTCCGAGGTTCTTGAAGGTTTCTCAAGGCTTTCTGTAGATTACTTGAGACCTTTAAGGCCCAAGGAATGGTCTAAAGGTAGCGACCACAACATTTTAGATGATGTGGAGACCTATCTTATAAAGGCTGAAAGTTCTTTTACCCGATATGACTCCCACGGGGGTCTAACGGCTGTAAAAGGGGAAAATTTTTATCGACTGCTCTTTGAGTCGAAGAATTTCCTTCACGAGGGGACAATCCAAGCAAATTATCAGCTTGCAAAGTCTTTGTGGCTAAAGGAGGGTGAAAAGGATACAAGATTAATTTTTATAGTAACCGAATCACCCTGGCAACAAGTACTTCAATATATAAGCGGGCACAAGAACCAAATAAAGAATAAATTTCCCCAAAAAATATATTGGAGGATGATTGATGCCTCTGCCGAAATAATTTGGTTCTTTAAATTGGCCTATTTAGATACTTTTATAGGTCCACAAGATGAACCAAGAAAAAATTTTTCGGCTCTTGGAAAAGTTTTTCTCTTCGTCAATGAATACATTGAAGACGAAGATGAAAGACACAGAAAACAACGAAAAAGGGCTGAAAAGCTCAAACGAACACTATTTAAATAAATATTTTTTTTATTATTTTATTTTTTCTTTTTTTATTTTATTTTTTTTTTAATTAAGTTTTTATATTATATTTTATATTCTCTTTTTGTAATGAATGTAAATACATTCAATAGAATAGATTATTCTATTTTATAAGATACTTAGGTATTTTTTCTCTTATCTATTATTATGTTTTATCTAAATAATAATTTAAGGAAATGATAAGATATGAATGTCAACCCAGAAAACCTGCAAAAAATAGAAACATTACGATATGAAACAATAATCCAAAAGCAGACTGTTAAATCAACATTATTTATTCCAAAGAATATGAAATGGGAATGCAATACAACTTCCAAAAAATCTGTAATTAACTTAGAAGAGCTAGCTGTTTATCTCTACCCTCTAACTTCTGAAGAATTCAGAAATATTGAAAAGAAAACTAAGCACCTTATTGAGATTGAAGATGCATTTTTCAACAAAAACTTCATCCCTGAAATTGGAAATAATCTTGCTATTGCAAATTTAGATCATCTCAAGAAATTATCTCAAGATAAAGTTGCAAGGGTAACAGAATCATTGTATTTTATTTTAAACATTGATTCAATATTTAGGCAGCTAAAGACACATTCCAAAAAAAGTAAATCCCATATAGGTCCCCCTGAGACCATAGAAGATTCGCCTGAAGAATCTCTGGAAATTCTTGATGACAATTGGAATTCTTTTGAACCTAAAAAATATGTCGCTCGAAACATAGTCCACAGTCTGGGATTAAAACACCGATCAACAGATATATGTGTAGTTTACAATGATTTTATTATAGTTGAACTTCGACCGCCTGATAAAGATGTTTTTTCCTCTACATTAAATGTTATGGGTGGACATTGTTCTCCAAAAGACGATGATCTCAGAGAAACTGCAGTTCGAGAAATGTATGAAGAGTTACTCCAATTTATTTAATTTTTTATTTCTTTTTTAAAATAATTAAAAAAAAGTTATTGATTTTTTATAGCTTTTTTGAGTTTATCAACGATAGTTGAATCTTCTAAGACAAAAATTCCAAATCCTGCATAACAGACTCCCGAATTTTTCTTATCAAGTTTCCATCTTTTCCAGATTTTTATTTCTTCATCAATTGAACTCCATTCGATATCTTCTACTTCACTTTCTTGTAACTTAATTCTTTCTATTTCTTCATCTGTAATAAATAAGAGATACAAAGTAGTTCTTTCACGATCCAATTTTCGCTTTTTTCCACTATTAGCTCGAAATGGCCCTCTTCTCCTATTTGTATAAATCTAGATCTGTCAATTTCAATCTCCGAATTAAATATTTCTTCTTCTGTTTCTTTTTTCGCACCTTCAACATATTCTTCAATCTCTCCAAGGTGTCCCGCGACAGAAGTATCTCGACATCCTCCAAGAAATTTCTCTTCCGCTCGTATTTGGATTAATATTCTGCCATGTTTGTCTGACACAACTACAAAAACAGATCTGTGCCATGTTCCATCAAAATGACATAATTCTCTTGGTCGAGCCACAATTTCGCCATTTTTGTTTTTGATAAAATTACCTTTTTTATCTGTGACAAGAAGTAACTCTTTCTTTTTTAGTTCTTCTAAAGAAATATCGGTATCTAGCTTTTCTTTGTATTCTCTTTGCCATATTTGATATTGCTCTTCGTTGATTTGTAACATTCTAACTTTTCACCTAATTTTTGTTATTTTTTAGATTAGAAATCATCGATAGAGGTGAAATCAGATTCTTAGAGAATCAAATATTTATTTAAAAAATAGATGACTAAATCATCTTAATTATTTCTTGTATATTATGCTTAATATATAAATTTAAGCATCTCTTTTTTTTTGATGACTTTATAACATAAGTTATTATTTGTTTTATTAGCGGTTAGTGTATATGGAGATAGTTTTCTTTGTCTATTATATATATCTTACATATATAGATAACTTCTTTTTGGACATAACTTTATATATCTGAAAAAGGATGTAAATAATAGAATTGACATATGCAATAGTGGAAATGCTTTAGTTTAGCTTGATATGGCTTAAATGAGAGGGGATGTAAGGGAGAGGTCAAAACAAATGATATTAATCCTCTTTTAGAACAGAAAATATCTTAGTAGATTTAGTCGAAACTATAAAGCAAGATATAGCTATGCATATGCAAGTGTATAATGTAGATAATGCAAAAGAGCGCAAGCTTTGTATTGTATACTTTGATAATTATAATCACGTTCATAATCTCATATGATAGATCAGGTCATTGTGGTGACCTTTAGGGTTTGGTTAGTTGAACCTTTTTTGAATTTATAAGAGAAATTCACTGTTTTTCATCAAACAAATAAGCTAATTTTGTAAATTATGTCAAATAAAAAAAATATGATGAAAATTGTTTTTGTTTTCATTTTCATCTTTATGCTTGTTCCCTTAATGCATGTGCAGGATCGGGATCAAGAAAAAATAAAGTATGATTTGAATAACAAGATAATAACGGCAAACGGCGCTCCCCCACCCGAAATAATTGGGTGGGCAAATACAACCCAGATCAATCTTAATTTTACGGAGTTTCTGGTTAATTTTTCGGTGAATTACGTTGATATCAAAATTAGCAATCAAACGGAGTTGCGTTGTATTGATGGATTCAAACCATTTAATCAATCTTCAGGGGATTTTATTTCGGCTTGGGATTGGTTGAATGGTACTCTGGTGATACCAATGGCTGACAAAAATAATGTCAGCACGGAGATTGATCTATCGATAAATAATGGAAGTGAAAACTTCTATTATGAAAATGTAACTCGCCCCCAAGGCGAGGTACTTTCGATAGACGGAGACACGGTGTGGGCCAATAATATGATTATTGGCTCCAACGGGACCACGGTAAATTTCACGAGTAATCATCGTGAATTTCGGTATTACGAAGAAAGAAATGGAACTCTGACCCTTTTTGGGGTTTGGAGTAACATTTCGGTGGCGATGAACATTGATTATACGCCACCTCCAGAAGATCCCGAGCCTCCTTCCGATCCAGAGGACCCCCCGAACTCAACAACAGTTATTTTCGTTGTTGAGGACGGAAATGGAACCCTCGTCATTGACGAGGAGAATCACTCAATCAAGCTTTTGTATAAAGATTGGGCGATTGTCTCAGTTAATGCTGAGGTGAATGCCTCTGGATGGGATAAAGAGTCAAATCGCTCTTCTATTAAAGTGAAGAGCGAATTTTCCCAGAAAATCCATGTAAATGGAGAAAACTGGGAATTTAGAACTATAGAAGTCGAGAAAGAAGTAATTAATGAGATTTCTATACTTTTAATAGCCGTGATCCTTGGGATCACGGTTTTGGCCCTCGCCGGGGTTGGTTACCTCGGTAGAAAGATTAAAAATCTTTCTATTGGGCAAAATGATCTAAGCCCACCGAGTGCGCCACCACAGCCGCCATAATTAAATTTTTTATTTTTTTATTTTTTTAGAGCCATTTTATTTAATATAATATCTGTTCTTATAAAAATCCTCCAAGTAAATTTTAAACTAAAGATGCATAATTGAATTAAAGCATTTCAAAGAAAGATATTTATTATAAAAAACAATTGTTATGTTATAAAAGAATATTTTAAAGAAAATCCCAAGTAAATATAACAAAAGTAAATTAAAAGAAAGATTAAATGCTTAATATTTTAAAAAAGTTTAATGGGTAAAATAAAGCAGATTTTTGCACTAAATAGGAAAAAAATATTTTGATTAATATTATTTTTTTTGTTTCACGCTCTTATAACTTGCTATACCTATATTTGATTTAATTCTACCCTCTAATCAAAGAAGAGTAAGGTTTATATACCTCAGATTTTAATGTAATATAAGAAGCCTAAAGATGATCCATTCGTTTTTTTGTGATAGTGTATCACAAAGTGCAATTAATATTTTTCAATAATTATCTGTATTAAGATTATAGGGTGGTTAATAATGGGAGAGGTTATATAATATATTATAAACATTTAATAAGAATTTATTCCTATATAGAAGGGTTTTTATGGTAGATAAAACTAAAATTTTAAATTACATTAATGGAGATTTTAAAGACTATATTGGGGGAGAATTTCTTCCCTTTTTACGTCAAGTTTTGTCTCTTTTATCAACACATAATAGTTTAAATAAAAGGAATTTAGAGGTATATTTAGATACATTGAGTAAACTTGAGGATGTAGTTGATTTTTTTAGTGATAATTTGGCTGATATAAAAACCTACTTAGATGACCAAAAATTTGGGCTTTTTAAAGAATTTTTAGATAAAATAGATTCAATCATTCAAGATAAAAGTAGTATCGATGAATATAGCTTTTTAAAAAGGTTTTTTTTAAAACAAACACACGTTGAAAAAGATGAGATAGATGAACTTATTTTTGCAAGTGCTAATTATGTAAATGACAGATTTGACGCTATTGGATTAACTGAAACAAAAGAAGAAATAGAGAAGAATTTTGAAGATATCGAATCATATCCAGAACAATTAGAAGATTTAGTAAACGAATTAAAAGGATTGGAAAATAGTTTAGGTAAAGGTAATATTAAGCAAATAAGAAAAGACGGAGCTGAACTTAAAGAGGGATTTGAAAAGCAGTTAAAAAGCTCAAAAGAGGATATTAAAGATTTAAATAAGAAATTAAAAGATTTTAAAGATACCATAGATCAATATCCTGAAGCGGATGTAGATTCATACCTTAAATTTTTTAAAGAAATTTCTGAAAAAATTTCTAAATTAATAAAAGAAATTAATTCTAAAAAAGAAGATTATAAAGAAATATTAGAAGAAATAAGAGATAAAATAGATGATATTTTAAAAAAAGAAAAAGAGATAATACATGATTTAAAATTATCTAAAAATAAGATTGAAAATGTTTATTTTAAAAGTTTAGAAAAGATAGAGAAAAGAATTGAAAAATTTAAAGACAAAGTAGACAAAATAGCTGATAAAAAATCAGATAAAACATCTGAATTAGAAACAAACGTAATAAGAATTACAAAATTAAAGGAAAATTATTTTAAATCACTTGAAGATAGAGAAAATAGTGTTAAAAATATTAATGATAAATTAGAAGAATTTAAGGAAAAACTTGAAGAAGCAAAAAATAAAGGAATTGCAGATACGGATATAAAAGAATATTCTAATTTTTATAAAGAAAAGGAAGATGAATTAGACAAAATAAAAAGTGGTTTTTCAAAACTATCTGATAAATATTTTGACGATAAAATAAATCAAATCGAAGAGAAAATTGAGAAATTAGAAACTAAAGAAAAGCATGAACCTGAAAAAAAAGAAATATTAGATAAATTAAATTTCTATGAAGAAAAAATAGAAAATTTATTTGAAAAATTGGATAATTTAATTAAAGCTATTGAAGATGCAAAAACAGCGCCAAATGTTTTTTTAAAAAATTTAAATCAAAAGAGTATAATTGACTTAGACGCAAAAAGATTTTTTATTGAAAAATCTAAAAAAGACTATTTTGATTCGATTGAAAAAAGAAAAGATCTTATTGACAAGATTGATAAAAAATTAGAAGAATTTAAGGAAAAACTTGAAGAAGCAGAAGGAATTTCTGATAAGAATATAAAAGAATATTCTAATTTTTATAAAGAAAAGGAAGATGAATTAGACAAAATAGAAAGCAAATTTTCAGAACTATCTGAGGACTACTTTGATGATAAAATAGAACAAATTAAAAATAAAATCGAATTATTGAGAAATTTAAAACAAAATGATATTCCTGCTTTAGAAAGTAAAATAAATAAATTTCTATCCTCTTCTGAGAAAGTAGAGATCAAAAATTTGGAATTATCTCCTAATTATGAAAACTTTTCTTCTAATGATAAAATAGACTTAATGTCTGAATTTAATATAGATGTAACATTAGAAAAGATAGCAAACTTTTTGGAGCATTTAATCACTAGTGATCTAAGAGGAGGACTAAAAGAAACACCAGCCGACAATTTAAGTGAGATTATTGCTAATTATGGAAAACAAATTGAAATATATAAAAAAGCAGAAGAAATTGCAGAAATAATTAAAGATTCAGAGCTTATAAAAAATAATAAAAAATCAGAATTAGAAGAGAAAATTGGAAAAAAAATAAGTGAAATAAAGGATATAAAAAATAACCTAATTGAAAAAGAGGAAAAAGATGAGAAATTAAACGAAAAGGTTGAACAAAAAATAAGGGAGTTAAAAAAAGAAAAAGACGATGTTAACCAATTATATATTGAAATTGATAAATTAGGAAAAAAATTAGGTAAAATAAAAAAAGAAGCTGATGAAATTCATAATAGAGAAATATCAGAGACCGAAGATAAAAAAAGCGCTCTTGCAGATAAAAAAGAAGATATACAAAACAAAAAGAAAGAATTTGAAGACATTATCCAAGAAATAAGATCAAATTTAGAAAAAATTGAAAATAAAAAATCACTATTTTTTGATAACATTGATGAAGCAAAAGATAAATTTGATGATCTTGCTGATTTAGAATCACTTTCTGAAAAAATAGCAGAAATCAAAAAAAGTATAGATACTTTAAGTAACGCAGATATTTTTGATGACAAATTAAATGAGATTAAAGGTGAAATTAATTATCTTAATTTAGTAACTCTATTTGATGAAACTAAAAACATTGAAAATAAATTAAAAGAGATAAAAAAAGAAGCTCAAAATATTTATGATAAAGATAAAATTGGGCTTGAAGATAAAAAAGAAGCAATTAATCAGAAAAAAGATAATTTTGAAAAATCCATAAAAAAATTCAAAGAAAAAATTCAAAAAATAGAGGCCAAAAAAGAACAATTTTTAGAAGAGATAAATGATGCAAAAGAAAAAACTAAAGATCAAGATAAAATTGACAAACTTAAGGATTTTGAAACATTATTAGAATCAACTGAAGAGTTAAAAGACAAATTGGATATTGAAACTAATTTTGATGAGTTATTAGAAAATCTGCAAAAGAGAATTGAGAAAATAGAAGATTTAAAACAAATTGATAATACAGAATATGAAGAAATTCGTGACGCAAATTGCGTCTGTCTAGTATCAAATAGAAGATACCAGATTCCAGAATTAAAAAACCTAATTGAAAAAATTAGTGAAAAAACAAAGCCGATTTCATATGATGAATTTAAAAATATGGCAAAAAGCACATTTCCACGTAATAACCCACATAACCTAAAATTCTTTTCCCATGTTCTTTATCTTATTTATGACAGATCAAGATCTGACTATTATGAGCATCCAGAAGTTTCAAAAATCGAATCTTGGTTACAATCAATTGATGATCCATATGTTCTTCGAAGTGTAATAGACTTCATCAAAATTTCTGAAAAAGAAATAGAAATAGAAAGTAATGGTGAAAAGACAGAAATCAAAATTAAACTTACAAATCGCCAAGATTATGCTTTTGAAGAAATTCCAACTGTCTTTAAACAGGTATTAGAAAAATTGTCCGGAAATATTACAAATTATTCGTTTACTGGTAGAAAAAATGAAGATTATGAAAATAGAGCTAATGAATTAGAAGAAAAATTGGATGAAATATGGCATAGATTTAATCAAAGTGCATTATCTAAATTATTAAATAAATTTGATGTTTCATTTGCGAAAATAATATTTAACAGTGCTGATTTTTCTACCTGGGGGGACATATCAACAGAATTAACATCTGATCAAAGAAATTCGCTTCCATATCAAGATAATGTAGAAGGAGAAACACTTTCAATTCTTAAAGAAGTTACAAACGAAATTCTTGAAGAAGCAGAAGAGGATAAAGGCATGATTAGAATATGTGATATTCGTAATAATGAATTTAACCAATTTATAATTGAAAAAAATGAGGAAAAAGATTCAATAGAAATTCGAAAAATGTCTGAAGAAGAAGTTGAAGATTTCAGAGCTCAATTTAGGGATTATTTAGATAAAAGTGATGTTCATCTTATCACACGTGAAATGTGTTTAGATCATTATGATCTACCAGAAGAAGTTGAAGTTTAATATTTCTGGTATTTCTTATTTTTGAAAACCTATCATTTATACACTAATTTTCTATTTTAAGTATTTTTCAGCTAATCTATATATACTAATTATATATGTTATTGCTATTTTCACTAAAGGTTTATATATCTGAAAATGAATCTAGTATCAGTGTTGATATCTCAATTAGCAAATTTATTGCCACATGGCTTAATATAGCCAAAATTGAGAGGGATGCAGGGGAGACGGTCAAAACAAAAACATGTATTCCTCTTTTAGACATTGATAGTATTTAGAATGTATAGTAGCTTACTTAAGTAGTATATTCATGTGCATAGGTTTATCTATGATTTAGATAAATTAAAATAGCACAAGCTTTGCAACATAAGCTTCAAATTAGATAATCACGTTCATAATCTCATATGATATATCAGGTCATTATGATGACCTTTAGGGTTTGGTTAATTGAACCTTTTTTGAATTTATAAGAGAAATTCATCTTTTTTCATCAAACAAATAAGCTAATTTTCTAAATTATGACAAATAAAAAATTGATGAATAGAAATAGAAGAATAAACCTAGAAATAATGGCATTAGCCACTTTTTTTATAATCATGTGGATTTTGCCATTAAAATATTCTATAAAATCGTTATTAACTATAACGTCAATATCTGTGATTTTCACATTGGCAAACAAGCTGGCAATCAAGATTTATGGAACAGATCTTGTTGCCCACGGAGGAGGAATGGTTGCAAATTCCCGTGATTACGGGGCAGCAATAAAATATCCAACTGAGAACATTTCGGAAGATCAAATGACTCTCTTATTTGTCATTGCAAAACATTTAGGAGAGCATTACGCTGTAAAAAGACTTTTCCAAGCGATATTACCGACATTGACCTTTGCGACTTTGCTAATATTCAATTATTGGGGCACGTTTAATTTAATGCCCACAATGATTGGTGTTTTTGCTTTATTCATCGAAATGATGGATATATACACTGGTCTTAAAGGCGGGAAAGATTACCGAC
Source organism: uncultured archaeon (assembly GCA_964415445.1). GTDB lineage: Archaea > CAYQAE01 > CAYQAE01 > CAYQAE01 > CAYQAE01 > CAYQAE01. The sequence continues at coordinate 24,044 of CAYQAE010000003.1, forward strand.
GAATAATCGGTAATGCGGTAATATCCATTGGAATTTCCGGAATAGTTTTGCTGTGGATCGAACCCGGATTCAGAAAAGTTTTAGATTTCTTTTACATTGAATTAACAACTGATTTTTCGGTTAATATCCTATTGCTTTCAGTTGCTTCGTGTATGTTTTTCTTAGGATTGGTTTTAAGATTTAAATCCGAAGAAAAAAAAGTACCAAAATTGATGAATGGAGTTTTAAAAGGAATAGCCATAACTATTTGGCTAGCTTTATTCCTTAATAATCTGTTTATCAAATATATTAGCAGCGAAATATTGATAAGCCGTGATTACGCACTAACTGTAGCTCTGGTTGTTATTGCAGTATTATCGCTGCTACCATTGATTTTAATGATAAGGCATCTGATGCAGAAACCAGACAAAAACAAAAAATTACTACTGAAAATTTCATTGACAAGCATTGGAGCAATAGTCGGGATAATTATTTTATTTTGGAAAATCCCTGACCTTTTAAATGTTTTAAATGTAATGACACTGACTCCTGGAATGTTTTCAGAAACACTAAAACAATGGGGAATTCCAATAGTAATTTTATTGATTCCCACGTTGATGTTGGTCATTTTTAGACCACAAACTAAAAATCAAATGATTTTTATACTGGCGATTTATCTTTTCACGGTGATTTTCGCATTGACTTTAAAGCCGATTTATGCGGCAAATCAGATCATTCTTTTGATAACTTGGATTTCAGTTTTATATTGTTATCTTAAGAATTCGATGGTAAAGTCAACGTCATTGATTTACATAGTGTTACTGGCGATCGACGCTCATCTGACTGGATCGTTTTTTGTAATCTTTCCCCTGATAATATCAAGTATCTCAACATTTAATGTTGAAAAATACTTTGATAAAAAAACAGGCGGGAAATCCGAAAGTGGCAATTATAAGAAATTTTGCAAAAAATTGCCCAAATGGTTAGATGAGTTTCGAAAAGAGATCAAAGAGATCAGAAAATGCGATGAGACAGAAGCAAAAAAGAAATTGAAACCATTGACAGATATCACTGACAACATTGATTTTAGAAATATAAACGATAAAACTAACAATGGGTGGTTGGATCCCACTTTCTTGTTAGTAACGGCAATGGGGATCTTAATCCTTGGATTTACGATGGTAGTTCTTTCTTTTGCTTCTGAATTTAGAATTCAGATGGTAGGAATCATTTTGATGCTACTGGGAATACATGAAATGCGGTGTGTTCCTAAAAGAAGTGACAGAGAACTTAAATCGGTGACTGAGATAGATTTCGATGATAACCAAAAGAAACTAATTGAAAAAGAAGGAGGCTGTGTAAAACCCATGGAAAAAATGGGCGTTGAAAAAGGTGTAACAGCCTTTATTGCACAGCTATACCTTGAAGCGGTGACGGACGTTAATCAAATAAGATTACCTATAGATATCACAATGACATCAAAAGGGAACATAGATGAACTAAAAGAGATCTTGAGGATTTGTTTTATGATAAAACCTGCCTTAGAAAGGCAGTTAATTGAAAACATTTCTTCCAGGACGCAAAAAAAGATGTTAGTGTATTTAGAATTGGGGTTAATCAAGGTAATGCCCCAAGCTGCATCTAAATACGAACAACTGAACAAGGAAGCATCGCTTATATCCGGGACTGCTGGGAGAAAAAACGTAGCACTGGATTTCAATGAAGTTCCAGAGATTAAAACCAAAGAAGATCTAGAAAAATTGGAAAAGACGTTTCCGGAGTACTTTTTGATTGCAGATCATAAGCATTTTCCGAATGTTGTTCTGCATGATGAAACTGGTAAATATTCCAATCACAGAAAGATCTGGACCTACCATGTAGGTCTTGCGGTGATAAACAAAAATTCATTGAGATTCAACAGACAGGGATATGTTGAAGATCGAAACGAACCCGGAATCGGAAAAACTACTGCTGATCGATCATTTTTGTTCTTTCTAAAAGCAGTGGATGACAAAAAAACGAAAAAAATTAACGGCGAAGACTATAAAATCTGTGATGTATCTTTGATCGAAGAACCACCGATATTTGCATCGGCTGTGGCTGATAACTATAGTCAGTTGCAAAAAGCGAAGTATTCCGGAAAATCTTCCGGAAACAGACTCTTTGAAATGTCGTCCGTAGTAAGGACGACTTATCCATTGAAATCATTAGCGTTGATGGTCTTGCTACTGTTAACGTTGCCCATGTCTATCATGTTAGGTGGATTTGCTTCAAAAAACCTATCATATTGGATTTTTGGGACATTAGTGTTGTCGCCCTTTACAATGATTGCCTATGTTTTTTCAATTAGGAACATTGCAAAGGAACAAAGAGCTAAATGGTCCGGGTGGAGAGGAATCGGAGGATTTGTCCTAGATCTTTTGGTGACAACTGATTCATTGATACAATCGATTGCACTGCCCTGGGCGAAATCAAATGCAAGTAGTTTGAGCTTATTTCCGAGAAGCTCAGCTGGAACATCACCAAAACCCAGAAAACTATTTGCAAATTTCAAGGAGATCTTTATACGGGGGGGATACTTTATATTACCCTTGTTATATTTAACCGTATATCTACTTTTGATTTCATTGAGAGATTTTGCGCTGTTTATTTCGTTGATATTAACGGTGACGCTGATATTCTATGGGTTCTTTATGACACTTCTCTGGCCCCCAATTAAGGAGGTCGGAGAATACAAGAAATTACCACTACTGAATTAATTTATTTTTTTTCTTTTTTTTATTTCTATGAAAATTTACATAAAAGTTGTTATTTTTTTATTTTCTCTGTTAATAAACTTTATTTTTTTCTCATTTCGATTTTTTAATTTAAAATTTTAAAATAGAGGAAGGAATATTTTGGGATAAAATTATGATTAAATTAAATGCAAATATTTATATATTTGTGAAATTATATAATTATACTTTTCATAGATGATTTTATCATCTTATTCTATTCTAATTCTGGATATTTTTGGATCAGAAAGATTCATATGTTACCTTTAAGTAAAATCTGGCTATTAAAATAAAATTTTCCTTTAAAAAGAAAAGGTGATTTATAAAATGAGTAAAAAACAAAAAGAAAATCATAGAGATAACATAAAAATCAAATTAATTAAAACAAAAAAACTAATTGAAGATGTTTTTATCTTTCTTGGTCCTTTAGTTCTTTTTTTGATAATTTCAGGGGCATTAAATTTTATCGGCATAAAAACATGCATACCGGTGTTATTTCTTATTAGCCTTGTGATTCTTATTATAGATGGGTTTATTCTCCATGGGATAAATAGGTTTATTCGACTTGATCATGTTACATATAAAACGAAAGAATGTCCAATTTGTGGAGAGAGGATCATAGAGAAAAGAGGGATTAAATTTTCAGAACATCAAAAGAAATGGTATATATATTCAATAATACTCAAACACAAATGCATAATGAAAAAAATCTTGCAAACAAAATGGAATCCCTCATGGAATTGTAAAAAAGAAGACAAATGGAATCATAGTGAAGGCTGCCCAAAATGTGGCAAAGAAATAATCGAAAAAAAGTTTTTATATGGTTCAGGAGATTATTTCTACCAAGATGCAAATTATACCTATTCTTGTCTTTGTGCTTCTGGTCATGTTTTTAAATCTATTGAACGAGAAGATTGTGATCCCGCATATAGTTTCGATTAATTTTCTTTCTCAAATTCTATTTTTTTTATTTTTTTTCTCTTTGAATTTATCATTTTCCTAATTATATCTTAAATAGAAAAAGAAATTATATTTTAAGATTTTTATGCGTTAAAAGGATTTTCAACGTTTTTCAAAATCTTTATTCTACTATTGTTGTTTCTTTAAAATCATTTGCTATATTTATACTTTTTTCTGGTACAAAATGAGTCCCATTCCATTCTGCCCATTTTTCTCCAATATATGCACTAGTGCCCCAATAATATGTTTCATATGAATACTCTAAATCTTCAGGATAAACTGAAAGTGTAAATATATGTCCACCACAAGTACCGTGTGAATTTGTATTAATTGTAATATATTCAAAGATTTCTGCTGTTAATAGGAAGTTTTCACTGTAGAATAAACCTGTAGATATATTTAATGTGGTATCTAAAGGTAAGTGTTCCCAACTGACAGATATTTCATAATTATTTGGAGGTCCTGAAATAGGATCTGTAACTGTATCTGGTGCATCAACAATTACAACTCCCCTCGATAGTCTAAACCAGTCTTTTACAGTTATAGTATCTGAGCCTAAATCATATGATATAAAATTATATCCTATCTTTCCTGATTTAATTTCATCATCTGACCAACTTCCCCAGTATTTATAAGATGGATTAAATGCATATATACTAATGTTTCCGCTACCACTATCTATCTCAATTACTTTTGCACCACTGTTTGCAACATTACTTCCTACCTTTATTGTTCCATAATACATCTCAATATCTCGATCTATATCATATGAGATATTTACAAAATTAGCTGAACCTGCATATCCTATATATGATGAAGTAAGTGATACTCCTTTTGCATCGACGTCTGAACCTTCAGTTTCATGTCCAGCTACTTTCCATGTCCAAAGATTTTGTATGGAATAAAATGCAACTTTTTTAGCCCTATTTTCTTTTACAATACCAAGCCATTCTTCTGAATCATAGTTGTGGAATCCTTTTTCATCGCTAACTTCTGCGACTCCTTTCCACCATTCATCTGAAAATTCAAATAATGATATACCCAAAACTGTACCTTCTGATACCAGCTGATTTATCTTAAGTATATGTTTTTCAAAATATGCTGCTTGGTGTCCTTGGGTGTGGTTTAAATCACTAGATAGGGTATGCCACCCCGTTTCAGATATGAATATTGGTTTATTTGTATAAATTGATTTGATTGTATTTACGGTATTTACTAAATCATCTGTATTCTCTGGCCTTGTTTCTCCACCAAAATATGAATAAGCTGCAGTAGATATTATATCTAAAAAGCTAAAGTCATACTGTGAATCTGTGATTATATCTTGTCTTGCTGAATAGGTAACAGGGTGCGAGTCAACAGTATCAATGTAGCTTTTAATATCACTAATAAGTGAAATAGCATCTTGTTTATTTTGAGAATTTGCTACATATTCATTCCCAACACCCCACATCAAAAATGCGGGTTCATCTCCATAATTTGTAATTATATTATCAATAATTCCTTCATATTCACTTGAACTTCCACCATTAACATCAATTCCTGCAATTACATAAAGCCCCTTTTCTTTGGCTCTCTCAAATAAAACATCTGCAGCTGTTTTTGAACCATAACTATATTGATGTAGTAAATTTATATCATAAATTCTAATTGTATTAGCGCCCATCTCTCTAATTAATTCTAAATCACTTGTAATTACATCTTCTGAGACATATTCATTATCTTGAGGTCTCAATCTTCTGGTAAAAGGTGAATAGCAGACTGATTTGGATACAAATTTTTCTCCATCTACATACATTTCCTGTCCTGATATTGATATATCAGGTGCGTCTGTCAATGAATCTTTTTCTGGAACTCTAGCAATCCATGCTGAAAATTTATAATCACTATAGGCTACATCTATTGATGGTGGTACATAATAATTAAATGTAACTAATCCTGAAGGTATATTTTCAGGTAATCTGTATTTTTGTATAAATTCTCCATCAGTTATGTCTCCAGTTTCTGAATCAGATAATGTTAGATAAAGATCATAAGTACCTTCTGGGATATTAGTCCAACTAATTTCTACAGGATATACTTCTGATGGCCAAACCTCTGTAGGATATGATGTAATTTTAACTCCATCATATGCACTAAACCAATACCTATCTTCATATGTGGTAGTTCCTTCTGTCCATCTCAAATAAAAGTATCCGTCTTCAGCAGGAGTATTCCATCCTGATTCTCTTGTAGGAAGAGTTAGATATTTTTTAATGGTATTTTGGTCGTTTAATCCAGTTAAAGTATTAGCTAATAATTCTTTTCCTGATTTTGTTTTTGCACCATATTCAAGATCAATATTTTTACCTGTGAAATCATATGAAAGTTCTATTGGAAAGATTCCACCTCTATAAACTGTTGTAGGTGCGTCTGTTATTGAAGCGCCTGATGCACCTACATTTTGTGTATCTGATCCAATTGTAATATCAATTTTACCTGATGAATTATAAGTTATATCCAAATATGCTATCCATCTCTGATCTAGGGAAGGATCTATTGGCCCTACATCGACACTACCAAATTTATATGATCCAGTTAGTTCAGCTAAGGAAGTTATTGGATATGATCCTTTTACAGCTCTTGTATCATCCATAACAGTTGCCCAGTACGTTCCATCTCCTTGTTGTAGTTCATAATATACAAAGTATGGTTCATCATAGAATGATTTCATATCGCCATAAGTAGAGTCCCAATATTCATAGGATTCATTAGAGAGATTATACCACGATACTGTAACAGAAACTACTTCATTTGTAGTAAGTGTTGTAGGTGCAGTTATATTTGGTGCGTTTGATGCAATAAATGGACTTTCAAAATATACCATATCTGAAAAGTCAAAAACATACCAATTTGCTTGCTGATTTATTGAATCCCACCCCGCAGATGCAGTAGGTACCCAAACGTATGTATGGTTATATCCTCCAGCAGGTATGGTTATATAGTTTGGATCACCTATTTGATTTCCATCTGTATCTTTTATACCAAATGCAACCTGTTGATCATAACTTTTTGTTGATGAAATATTAATTGGGTATGAATTACCTCTATATACAAATCCAGGTGCATAATCTAGGGTGATATCTCCACCATCAACATCCACATTATAAACTACATGTCGGCCTACTATTATCTCAGTGTTTGATAGATTAATCCAAGATACCCACATGTAAGTTTTTGATTTATTGATATTATTTAGAATGAATGAAAATTCATAGCTATCATTTCGATCATCTTGATCATTTACTTCGACAAACGCAGGTTGAATTTCGGGTAATCCTCTCCAAGTATTAAGTGTTGAATTTTCAAATAATCCTAGGCTTATATCATAATCAAGTCCAGCAGGAAGTAGAGTCCAATTAACTTTAACAGAATATTCTTGTCCAATTTCCATATTCATTGGTGGATTATCTATCTCTGGTGTTTGTATTGCTACAAATGAGCTATTTGTTTGAGGATGTCCACTTACATTTGCAAACCAATATAATTTATCTCCTTCTGATATACTATCTGGTATATATGAATAAAGTTCATCAATGTAATCTATTCCATTTATTGATAGAGTTGAATTCATAAATAAAATATTTCCAGATTCATCTTCTATACCATAGGATAATGTTTGTAAGCTTTTGAGTTTATAGGAGAGATTTATACCGAAAAAGGCTGAATTTATAAAAGCATAATCTGATGCATTTAGCAGTCCTACACCAAATATTTGCAATTCTTCTACAGAATCTGAAGCTATATCCCATTTTTCATCTCCAAATTCTCCAAGATATAATTTTGAATGGATTGAATAATTTTTTCTAACATCAAGTTTAGTAGGCAGCTGTAATTCAAATATTGTATATCCTGCACTACTTATATCTACATTTTCAGCAAATAATTGAGGTAGACCCCAATCTTCATTCCAATATCCTTCTTCAGTAGTAATTATAATTGTAATATTTGCATAAGTTGAATTAATCTCAGATAATTGTGGCCAACTTACATTAACAGAAATAATTTGATTTAGTTGAATTGGATTGGCGTTTGCATAAGTTATATTCATAATTATTCCGTTTTTCACACTTACATTTGAAGTTAAGATCTCAGTTGGTGTTATATTTATGTTAATTTGTGATTCCAAAGTAGTGTTCCAATTTTCTCTAGGATCATCTATGTATTGATATATCATTTTATATGATCCATCTTCAGTTCCATTTTCTAAACTTTCAATATTTTCTGTTACCATCTCTGTTTCTGGATTATCATAAAGTCTATATGATATTGGACCCACTTTATCTCTCATAGAAATATTTATTGAAAGCACTCCACCTCTATAAGTTATATTAGATACATCTACAATACCTATTCCATCAATTGTGGCATCTACTATATCTTTACCTACCAAAACATTATAATTAGTATAATTGATCCTAGCTACCCATTTATAGTCTAAATTGGTATCAAATTTAGATGGAATCTCAACCGATATAACTTTATTTCCACTTTGTGCATCAATTATTGTGTTATTTATAATTCTATCAACATTAGTCTCAAGATAATGACTACCATTGTAATTTAGAAGATCTAATATAAAAGTGTAGCTCTCTGTAGAATTTAGACCTGCCCAAGATATATATACATTAGTATTTTGAGAAGGTATTATCGTTTCTGCACTTATGTTAGGTGCATTATAAACTTCGACCGTGCCATTTGATTCAGGATAAACTGATCCATTTATAAACCAATAGGCTATCTCTCCCTCTAAATTCCAATTATCATCTGGGTCTGGAACATAATAATACAATATATTAGCTGATTTTCCACTTGAGATCGTAGTTGAATTCATCCACAAAATATCATTGCTTTGGTTTTTGATACCATATAATATTTCATAGCTTTGAGTTAGATTTGCAGATAAATTAATTGGAACCCAACTTCCTCTATAAATTCTATATGGGGTGGAAGTAACGCCTGTTCCATTAGTATAGATCTTTGAATAGTTTCCTCTAGCTATAGTTTTGTCTTCTTCTGCAGCCCCTATATATATCCAAGACACCCACTGATATCCTTCTAATGTTGTATCAATTTCATCTGTGGATATATCCATTAATATACTATCATTATTTGAATAGTTATTACCTAATCCGCCACCGCTTATGTTGATAGTCTCATTTACCCAAGACAGACCTTCCCAAAATAGGTAATTTGTTCCATTATAATACATTAGAGCCAAAGATATATTGAAAGTACCATTTGGTAGATTATGCCAGCTTACATTAATATCATAATCTGAATTTGATTTAATCTCACCTATTGGTTTTGTCTTTGGAGTAACATTTAATTTAGCTTCTATAAAATAAATAGGATAATATGATTCATTATAACCTGTTGCATTTGCAAACCAATATGCACCAGATGGAATACTTATGTTAATATCAATATAACCTAATGTATAGCCATCTAAAACACTTGAAGTAGTATTAATTAATACAGTATTATTATTTGCATCTCGCATACCATATGTAATACTTTGTGGGGATGAGAAGTTATATGATAAATTAAGTTCAGCTAATGCTCCTGAATAGATTGGTTCACTTACATTTATTATTGATATCCCTTCAAAAGCAATTGATTCTGAAATTGTGCGACTTATAATGATAGATGATGAATTTAGATCAGCTGCCCAAAAGTAAACTAGGTTTGGATCAATATTTCCTAATTTAATTTCAAAAGTATAGGTGTCATTTTTACTATAATTATTACCTAATCCATCTTTAGATATATTTATTTCTACTGATTCATGAGGTAGATATTTCCAATGTAGGTATTCACTTCCGTTATAATAATAAAGACCTAAATTAAGATTATAAGTTCCATTTGGGATATTTTGCCAACTGATATTAATTTTTGTTTCAGAATTTGTATATAATAATTTTGAATATTCTATATCTAATATTGTTGTATTAAATGACCAATTAGATTCGGGATAGCCCGAAGTATTTACAAACCACATGCATTGTTCTGGTGCATCAATTGGCACATATGGATATAATTGTAAATATCCTCTATTATCTGTAGTTGTATTAACTGAGATTGATAATATTTCTCCACTAGTACTCTTTACACCATAGGAGATAACTTTACCTGCTGAGATATTATATGATACATTAATTGGTATATTTGCTGTGCCTAAAAATCCCAAGTCTGAGGCGTCTATTATTGAGATACCATCAATATTTACAGATATTATATCTGAACCTAAAGTATAATTATAATTAGTATTGTTAATTTTAGCTACCCATACATAATTATTTGATGTTGTATCTAATCTTTGAGGGATTAATACTTCTAAAGTTTGATCTCCGTCTGTAGTTGATATTATAGTATCGTTATATATTTTATTAAATGGAGTAGATAGATAATGTGTTCCATTATAATAAAGGAGATCTAATATTAACCTGTGATTTTCTGATACATTAATATTTTCCCAAGATACATATACATTAGAAGTTGCTCCTGGAATTATTGTATCTGCACTTATATTTGGTGCGCTATATACATAAGTTGTCCAATTAGATTCAGGATATTCAGATGTATTTACAAACCAAAGACTATTATCACTAGAGTCAGTTGATACATATGGATATAGTTGAACATAGCCTTGTCCATTAATTGCTATATCTGAGATTGTATGAATTTGTCCGCTTGCATTTTTTATACCATAAGATAGAGCATGCTGTGTTGGCACATTATAAGTTACATTAATTGGATAAGCAGACGAACCTCTATAAGTAATATTTGATGCATCTATTATGGATACACCTTCAGCTTCTACATTTGATTCTATATCTTGAGATATATAGTTAGTTATATTATCTTGTGGATCTAGATAAAGTGATACTGCCCATTCATAAGTTTTGGTCAAATCTAGATGATTTGGTATAGTCATATTCACTTTTATAGAATATGTTGAATTAACATTGCTATCTATATATAATGTAGTATTATATATTGGTAGAGGTGGCCACCAGTAATGATTAGTTGTATTTGTTCCATTTTGTGCAAAAACTAAAGTTAAGTTATAATATCCAGTAGGTTCTAAATCATGCCATGAGATATTTATCTCATAAGTTTGAGAGATGTTTACAAATTTAGTTGGATCAATTAATTCTAATTCTGGAGCTATGGCTTTTACATTTTCAACTATATCTGATCCGATTTTGTAGGATTCATTATCTGAAGGTCCTCTACTTATCCAAGCTATCCATTCATAATATACTTCTGGGTCAATATTTAGTGGTATATCTACTGTTATGTTTCGACTACCTGATGAATTTGTACCATCTAAATTATATAATATCCTATCTTCCCAAGGCAGCGTTTCAGGGCGGATATGACTTCCATTTACCATTAAAGCAACCGATAAATTAAATGTTCCATTATCTAAATTTTCCCATGATACATTTATATCATATTCATTTCCGTATGTGACTTTATCTGGTGCATCTTCAATTTTTGGAGTATTATAAGCTATAAATTGTACTTTTACTTTTTCTCCAGTATTTGGATCTATTATATAGTAATATCCTACTTGCCCTGACCCATTCCATCCAGGTTGTGGATCTAGGATATATGGATATAATTTAATGTTTTGAGCTGTGGTAGTATTTATTCTTTCTTTGGTAAGAGAGTGTGATTCATTTTCTGTTCCATATTCTAATTCAAAATACCAAAGGTCTCTTAATGTATAATATGCTAATTTTTTAGTTCTATTTTCATATACTATTCCCCAATGCTCTTCTAGATTCGGATCTTGTTGAGTTGGATTTCCTGCTTTCCACCATTCATCAGAATATTCAAAAAATGATACACCCGTTACGTTATCTCTGTTTTTTATTAAATTCCAATGAGCTTCTAAATATAGGCTCTGATTTCCTTCAGTAAAATTGGAGGACCCATTAGTATACCATCCAGTTTCTGCAACAAAAATTGGGTGGTTGGGATACCATGTCGAGATATCGTCCAAATGATTGTTCATATAGGCGGTATCTAATGGATCCTGTGACGGGGGAACAGAAAGCGCTGAATAAAAGTTTGTAGAAATTATATCTAAAAATGATAGATTATAGTTTGTGTAGTCATTTATTATATCTGGTCTTGGTGCATAAGTTACAGGATGTCTGTAATTGTCATATTTTTGTGCAAATTGAGCCAATTCTTTGATATAATTATATGCTTGAGATCTATTATTTGAATTTCCAATTACTTCATTTCCGATAGTCCACATTAAAACTGCTGGATTTTTTGAATAATTGTCAATTAGTGTTTGAATTTCTCTTGCATCTCTAGTTAGATTTCCATAATAATTATCATCATTTTCAAAATTGGTATATGGGCTAACATATTTATCTACTATTACAAATAGACCATGTTTTTGAGCTAGATCTAATATATATGGTCTTCTAACATCATATATCCTTATTGCATTTGCACCCATCTCTTTTATGGTCTTTAGGTCAGAATCTATTAAAGATTCATCGGGATATACAGTAGAATTAGTAGCTGGATTAGATCCGTTTTGATATGGGCTGTAGGCTACAGATCTTATTGCGAATTCTGATCCGTCTATGTATAATTTTTGATTTTTTATCTCTATATCTGTAACACCAGAATAAGGTGTAGGTTGAAAGTAGTATGAAGCTTCAATTTCAGTGTTTGCGCCTCTATAGACTTCATCAGGTGCATAAAAATAACTTACATTCTCATCTAATTTTACTCGATTTATAACATCATTTCCAATAGTATATTGGTAATTATCAGTAGGTCCAACTCCTATTGTAGCTGCCCATTCATATAAGGTAGAAGCACTCATAATATTAGGTATATCTACTGAGAAGTTATATGTTGAAGTTGAATTATCTTCGCCTGCTACTGTGATAGTATGGTTTATCCAGGGCATACCTTCAAAATAATTGTGGATGCCAGAGTGAAGTAGAATAACTGATAAATTATAAGTTCCGTTTGCTAAATTCTGCCAACTTACATTTACATAATAATTATTACTTTCTGATATTTCTATAGGTGCATTTTCAATCTTTGGTCCATTATATGCAGTTATATTTATCTCTATTTCATTATATCCTTTAGCATTTACATAAATTGTAGCATTTTCTCCGATTAATCCTTCAGAAGCAGTTGGTATATAAAGCGGTCTATTTTCTTTATCACTTAAATTAAATGAAATTAGTGGTTTTTGCCAAAGAATTTCTCCATCTGAATTTTTTATTCCATATTCTACAAATTGAGTTTCATTTAGATCATATGAGACATTTAGCATATAAGTTGATCCTTTATATACTACTGCAGGATAATCTGGAAGTCCTAATCCAGCAATGTTAGTTGCTTTTCTATCAATTCCCCGAGTATTTGTTGCATTCTCATACCACAAAAATGCAACCCATGAATAGTTTTGTGAAGTTTCAAAGTTAGATCCAAGATTGATTTCAAAGTTATTAGATCCTACTTTATCATAGATATTTGTAATATTTTTCCAAGGTAGAGCCTCCCACCAATTTCCATCCATATAATACAGGGCTAATGATAAATTAACAGGCGTTTTAATTGAATCAGTTAGATTCCAACTAACATTGACATAATATGTATTTTCTGGATACATTAAATTAGGGTATGATTCAATGGTAACTGTCTTTTCTATCTCTAAAAAGTCAGATATGTCTGAACCCAAATAACCATCATCTAATTTATCTGAATAGTGTATTATTCCTGACCAGACATAATCATTACTTAAATTCAAGATTGGTGGAACTTGGACATTAAAAGTATGTGTGCCATTACCTGAAGATATTTTTACTGATTTTGAAGATATATTTTCATAGATGTAGTCTGATCCATTATATGTTAACAACCGTAAAGTTAGATTCCAATTTTCATCTTGAGGTATATCATAGTATTTTAATGTGATATTTGTTTCAAATCCTGATTGGACTTTCTTTTCATATTGTATGATTTTTGGTGCCCATCTCAAAGAAGTAGATTTATTATCTTGATAAATTATGTGATCTGTAGAGTTTGTTATATATACTTTATAATAATATGTTGCATTCATGGTATAGTTTGGATCACTATTGTTTGGAGAAGGTATCCATGGGTATAATCTTGTATATCCTTTATTTGATATTAATTCTGATGTATTTGCATATATTTTATTTGTAGTATATCCTAAATCAGTTTGATTTTGTATAAATTCAGCATGGATAGTATATGTATCTGATCCATTAAACTTCCAAGCTGCAACTAATTCATGAGCTTGTCCCCCAAAGACAGGGTCTCTACTATATACGATATCTACCCCTTCTTTTATAACATAAACTTCTTCAGAGTAATCTTTAGCGATTATATCTGAATAAACGGGCTCATATCCTTCAAAGAGTACATAAATAGCTTTGCATATATATGCTTTCCAATAATATTCACCAGAAGAAACATCTGGTGTTTCACTAAAGTTCCATGTACCATTATTTGAAGTTAGCCTATCAGAAGTGTATCTCTTAAATCGAGTTCCAGTATCGTTATATAACTCTAAAACAGCATAAAATCCATCATCTGTAATATTTGGATTTGAATTCATATTTTCCCATTTCACAGAAATATTTGTTTGTTCATTTGTTGTAAATATATTATCATATTCAGTAATTCTTGGACCCCAATAAAGTTCAATTGGGTTATCTTTGATATTAGAATAAGGTTCTCCAAAAGGTTCTTTTGAAATCCAAGATCTAATTATATACTGGCTACCTTCATATGTACTGTTATAATCAGAATCATTTTCATTATATTCTGGAATGTAAAGTTTAACACTTTCAGTGTAATTTCCATCTTCTAAAATACTTATATATTTGGAAATAGTAGAATAACTTTCATTTACTTCTCCATCACCATTATCATTTAATTCTCTGTAGTCTATATTTACATATCCTTGAAATTCTTCATATATTTCAAAATCAACATCTATTGTTATATTTGAACCTCCCCATGCATTAGAAAAAGAAGTGTTGTGTACTGTAGTTGTATTCATATTTGCGGTATCAGGATATGTTTCAGAATCATATGAATTTGAAAAATTATCATTTAAATAAAAAGTTGTACCTAAAAGTAAAAGAGAAGAAATAAGCATCGCAGCTAATGTTTTTTTCTTTTTGGAATTAGCAGGGTCATCTAAGTAAGTATTTCTATTTTTTAAACGTTTAATTTCACTCTTTTTGTAAGAGCGAAACATACCTTCTACTCTGTTTTGACCTCTAAGTTTTATTTTCAAGACCCCCGTCTTATATAATTTAATGACCGAAATATTTCCCTAGGAAATAAAAAAGCATAAAAGATGCCTAAAAAGGGTTTTCTTTCTCCCCCACTATCTTATTCTATTTTCTAACTTATAAACCTTTGTTCGAAAATCAAAGAAATTTATATATATTATATACATTTTATATATATCGCAAACCTGAAGTTATTTTTATAGATTACAAAGATTTATTAAAAGGGATAACCATTATTTAGAAGGAGAGGTATATGATAAATAAAAAAATTGTATTTTTTGTTTGTATAATTTGTATTACTTTTCAATACTCTTTATCTTTATCATCCAAAGAAAAAAGTATAGAATCTATTGATTGGGTGATGGACGATGCTACGTGGAACGGTAGTGGATATAAATTTGATGGGACTTCAGTAACCGAAGCTAATATCGGTAATGTCTTTTTAAAGGTATATAATATTTCACAAAACGAGACTTATCTTGATTTTTCTAAATCTTTAGCTAATTGGTTAATTGCAAATGCAAATAAAAGTGGAATTTGGGCTAGATGGGCAAAATCTCAAGGTGGGAATGTTTTTTATATTTCAGGTTCAGAGAGCAGTAGCGAATATGGTGGTGCTCCTCAGATAGGGAATTTTTTTCTAAATCTATATCTTAAAACAAATAACCAAACATTTCTTAATTATTCAAAAAAAGCTGCAAATTGGTTAATTAATACTACTGTAAATATTTCTGGACTTTATATGTGGAACGAAACAACATCTTCTACTGCTAAATATACTTCTTTTTTGCGTGGTGCTGCAAATGTTGGAAATTTTTTAACAGAACTATATGCTATTACAAATAATGGTATTTATCTTGATTATGCACAAGGCGCTGCAAACTGGTTAATAAATATTACTACTATTACAAACAACTATAGCTATTATGAAAAAATAAGTTCTCCTAATACTATCTATTTTAGTTTAGAAGGCGGCGCTGCAGGAATTGGTAATTTCTTTTTAAATTTATATAAAAAGACAACAAACGATACTTTTCTTAATTATGCGATTGGTACAGCTAATTATTTGATTAAAGTTTCTAATGGAACAATTAATAATTGCTTTTGGGCAAGAAAAAATGATTATGGATTTTATTACACTGGATTTACAAGAGGTACAGCAGGAATAGCCTATTATTTTGTTAATTTATTTGAAACTATTAATTCTGAAATTTATCTTAATTATTCAAAAGGTGCTCTTAATTGGTTAATTTCTCAAAATAAGGATTCAAGTGATGATAGTTTTATATGGAATAGAGCGTTAGGTGATCTTACTCAGATATTAAATTATAAATATGGAAATGCAGGTATAGGTCTATTTTTCTTAAACCTATATTCTAAGACAAATAATGAATCATATCTTGAATATATTCAAAAAACAGCAAACAAAATACTAGAAACTAATATTTTGGATGGAAGTTATTCTTCTGATTTTCATACAGGCGTCTCAGGTATTATTAATTTTTTAATAAAATGCGATCCTGATTGGGATGGAATCGATACTTGGGATGAAGTTTATATGAAAATGGATCCATATTCTAATGATACAGATGGTGATAAATTAGATGACTTGTGGGAATATACTCATTTTGGATTTAATGCCACAAATTCTGATACTGATGGTGATGGGCTAAATGATTATGATGAACTTATGATCTATTCCACTTTTGCTAATTTAACAGATAGTGATTCTGATGGACTTTCTGATTATGAAGAAGTAAATTATTGGAATTCAAATCATGGTATAGGTTCTTGGAATCTAGATTATGATAATGATGGTCTCTCTTGTATTTTAGATTTAGATTCAGATGGAGATGAATTAAATGATTCGTATGAAATTGAAATTGGCACAAATCCTGCACTAAATGATACAGATAATGATGAAATAAAAGATAAAGCAGAATTATTACTTGGTTTATATCCTAATAATGAAGATTCAGATAATGATGGATTAACAGATGGTTTTGAGCTTGAAATAGGTACAAATCCTCTAAATAATGATACTGATGGCGATGGATTAAATGATAGCATTGAATATAATTATTACAAGACTGATCCAAAAAGACCTGATTCAGATAGTGATGGTTGGAATGATTATTATGAAATATTTATCTCTGGAACGGATCCTCTAAATCCAGACACAGATGGAGACGGAATAAAAGATTCAATAGATTCTGAACCATTAAATAAAGAATCTCAATTAAGCGATTATCTTCAATATTTTGTGTTGGGTTTTGGAAGCATTATAGGTGTTTCTGTTGGTTCAGTAGGTGCTTCATTAGCTAAAAAAAGAACAAGAAGAAAAAGACAGATATTAAAGACATTTAAAAAATAAGATGATAATAATGATTGAATTTAAATTTAAAAGAGATCATGGCAAAAAAAATAATTTTCTTTATTTAGTGATTTTCATGTTTTTTGTATTTAGTTTTTCTTCTGTTAATTCTTCTACTTTTAATTATACTATCAAAACAGCTGATGAAATTAATTCAGAAATATCTGAGGAAGATTACGATTGGGTAATTTATAACCCTGGATCAATTTATAATTCATTTATAAGTCCGGGTATGTGGGGATATGGTCAGGTAGGTGACTTTTATTTAAATTTATATAATAAAACTCTTAATAATACCTATATGAGGTATTTAGATTTTCTTGGTAATTGGTATCTAAAAAATTCTACTCTTGAAAGAAATAAATCAAAATGGATAACTTATATTAATTATGGGAGTCCAAAATATTCTAATTATTCTGGCTATAATTTAGGTGTTGCAGGCGCCGCTTATTTTTTGATAAAATTAAGCAATTATACTACAAATTTAACTTACTTTGAACTTGCACAAAACGCTACTAATTATCTTATGGATACTGTCAATTCTACAAATGGGTATCATTGGTTAGCAAGTGAGACAAGTTCTGAGTATTATACCGGTAAAGGGGCCGGCACAGCTGGTATAGGGGAGTTATTTATTATAATGTATAATATTACAAAAGATTCTTTTTATCTCGATTCTGCAATATCTTGTGCAAATTGGTTGATAAATGTTTCTAATAACACAACCTATGGTATAAATTGGCCACATAAAGTCTATTCTGGTCAAAAATATAATATTTTAGGCAATGATCATGGTGTTTTAGGCATTACAAATTTCTTTTTAGATTTATATTATTTAACAAAACATGAAATTTACAAAGATTATATCTTTGGCGGAGCAGAATGGATAATTAATATTACTTTAAAAGGAGATAATAATTATTATTGGAAAAACCAATATCCTTTTACAAGCGGTTCTTATTATAATTTTACTGGTGGAAATGGCTTATCCGGTGTAGGTAAATTTTTCAACAGACTCTATAGACTCACAGGAGATTCAATTTATCTACAATATTCTGAAGGTGCTGCTCATTCACTTATAGATTATGCAATCCAAAATGAAACAGGAAAAAGATGGTATACCTATTATGATGGAGTAACACCATCATATAAAACAAAAATTGGTTTGGGCACAGGTATGGCAGAGATATTTGAATTTTTTATGGATTTGTATAATATTACTTCAAATCAAACCTATTTAGAATATGCAAAACATGCAGCAGAGTATATTATGTATTCAGCACAAGTTAATGATCTTAATTCATATGAAGCAAATATTTTAGAGAGGGCAGGCTCTGCTTTAGCATTTTTGAGATATAATGCAGATAATGATATGGATAATTTAGATATTTGGGATGAAATTTTAGTTTATGGCACTGATCCAAATAATCCTGATACAGATAGTGATGGTTTAAACGATTATAAAGAAGCTATAATACATGGTACATCTCCTATAAACAATGATACAGATGATGATGGTCTAAATGATTATTTAGAAATTTTTTATGGATATAGTCCATTCTCAAATGATACTGATTCAGATGGTGTAATAGATTCAGTTGAAGTTTTATACAATTCAGATGGCAGAAAAAAAGATACAGACAACGATGGTCTAAGTGATTATGAAGAGATCTACATTTATAAAACTAGTCCAACTTCACCTGATTCAGATGGAGATACTTTTAGTGACTATTTTGAAGTAGTTTGGAATTTAGATCCAAATTCAGAAGATACAGACGGTGAAGGTCTAAATGACACTTATGAATATTATACTTCTTTAACAGATCCTAGAGTAGCTGATACTGATGGAGATGGCTTAGATGATTATGAAGAATTATTTATTTACAATACTTCACCCCTAGATTCAGATTCAGACAATGATGGTCTAAACGATTTTGAAGAAATCCAAAAAGGTACAGATCCAAATAATCCAGATACCGATGGTGACGGAATAATAGATGGTGCAGATGAAAATCCATTAGAATCTATTACTTTCTACCAAAAGAATGAATCTATTTTTAATTTTTTAATTGGAATCGGCTTAGGTAGCTTAGTCGCACTTGCAATGTATTTTAAACCAGACAAAAGCAAGCCCAAAGTTAAAAAATCAAAAAAGGAAGAAAAAGTAGAAGCTGAGAAAAAATCAGGTTTGTTTGATCGATAATTAAGAGTTATTTTGAAATAATTTAAAAAAAGTAAGATTTAAATATCTTAATAAGTAAGAATATAACGGTGAACATATGGTTTTTTTGAAAACTACTTTGGGTCCGAAAGGTCAGATAGTTATTCCAAAACCAATTAGAAAGGATCTTAACCTAAAAACAGGTGATACTTTGATTTTAGATGACAAAAATAATACAATAACTATTAAAATTGAAGATAAAGGAGAAGAATTTGTAAAAAATCTTCTTTCGATTGTTTCAGATAGCAAAAAGACAGTACCCAAAAAAGAAATAGATTGGGATAGCGAGTATTATTCTCAGGTGAAGTAATGCTATATTTGGATTCTAATGTTTTTATATATCCTGAACTTTATAAAGATGAAAAAGCAAAAAATGCTAAAAAAATTTTAATAGGATTAGCTAATAAGAAATTTAATGCATTTACTTCTTTTATAACACTTGATGAATGTTGTTGGATTGTTTGGAGAAATATAGATAAAGATACAGGCATCAAATTTGCAAATAAACTTTTTAAATTTCCTAATTTAAGATTTGTTTCTCTAAATGATGAGATTATAAGAAAAATGTTTTTTAATTTGGAATCATATGATATTCAACCAAGAGATGCTATTCATCTTGCTTCTATGCAAAATAAGAATATTAAAACAATTATCACCGATGATAATGATTTTAATCAAATAGATGATATAGAGAGACTCGATTTTATTCAAGCTAGAAAAAAATTATTTTAGAAATAATTCTTAGTGAAAAATAATTGAGGTATTATTTAATTTATTTGCAATTGGGTTGCATAAGTTTTTCGATAGAATTAAAATGGATTTTTTTTTAAATCGTAGGTATTGTTAATAAAACAAAATAAATAAAAATAATATCACTCAATTTAACTAATACCATGAATATTATACTTTTTTTGATTATAATTATTGTAATTTTGCTTTGTGCATTTATAACTCTGCTTATATTATTTTTTGCATCACCTAAGGCAATGAACAACAGAAAACTCTATTCTTCTTTTGGAGAGCTTAAGGAATTGTTATCTAACTATAAAATTCCAGAAATTACAGAAGATAGTTGGCAAAAACTAAAAAAAGTTGCAGAAGATGTCACAAAGCATATGCTTATAGATGGCGAACACAAAGGTGAAAATTTTCAAAATAAGGTAGTTCAAGATACAAAAAATATCTTATCTCCTCTAGATATAACTATAGAAGATTATTATACTAAGGGTAGAGCGGATTTAGTCTTTAGATCAAATATTTTGACAATTGTAGTTGAAGTTAAAGCTAAAACATCTCAAAAAATTCAAAAATCTGAGTTTCAAAAGGTGGAAGATTATGTTCTGAATTTAGAAGCAGACTTTGGTTTGGTAGTAGTTTTAGATTCAGATTATTCTAAAAATCGCACTCTGTATCAGAAATGGATGAGTGAATCTCAATGTGTTTTTGTTGCTCCTGAGACTATCTATTATCCTTTTTTGCAATTAATTTATTCCACTCTCAATAAAATGCCAAAAATCGATCCAGATATTCTATATTTTGAAAAAACTAGACAATATCTGCAAAATTCACTATCACATAACATAAAAATAATTGATAGATTAAATGAAGAGATTAGAAAAAATAATAGAAAATATCAAAAATTTACAGATGAGCTTTTATATAATTCAGATCAGATGATATCCAAATTAAATAAAAAAAATTAGTATAAATCAATTTTTATTTATCTAAAGGACAATCAAAAGATTGGAATAATGAAAAACATATCTTTATTTCTTAATCTTTTCAAAGAGAAAAATTAGCTAATTAT
This sequence comes from uncultured archaeon, assembly GCA_964415445.1. Taxonomy (GTDB): domain Archaea; phylum CAYQAE01; class CAYQAE01; order CAYQAE01; family CAYQAE01; genus CAYQAE01. The sequence continues at coordinate 45,519 of CAYQAE010000003.1, forward strand.
AGATTCAATAAAAATATTTAAACAAAAAGTTTTTAAAATAAAGCAAATATTTATATACTAAGTTTTACAATATATTATTTAGAGGTGAAGGAGTTGCATGGGCAAATAAATATCCTTTTGTATAAAAATACAGATTTAGCTAAATTAAATATTAAATATTTTTTAAAATCTGCAGAATGGTTAATTTCACCTACAGAGAATAAAAATCATGATATAAATCCTTATGTTTTTCTACAACAAGCAATTTACGGCTGGAACGCCGAATAACTTTTTTCTTTTTTAATTCTATTTTTTGAACTATTCCAATTATTTTAAATATTTACATCATAATGTAATTTCTATCAATCTTATGAGGAGTGAAAGTGGCTCAATACACACAAGATCAGGTTAACCAACTTTTAAATTATTTAAATCAACTTTTAAGTACATCTGGGTATTTAGCCGATCCAGAGGCACAAAAAATAGCTGCAATTCTTTCTTCCGCAGATAAAGATCAATTAGTCCAGTGGAAGTTTATTATAGAAAATTCAAGATTAAAAAATGAAGATATTGCCAAAATTCAGAGTTATGTTGAGTCTAACCAATCAGAATCGAAATTTAAATCCAATATAGATTCTGATATTAGTGTGGAAGAGATTAAAAAGATTAAATTTAAAGATTTAGATACTTCAAAGACTGAAAAGAGAGAAATATCTCAAGAAGTCAAAGAAGAACCAGATCAAGCAGATAGGGACTTATTAAATCTCTTAAATGAGCCGAAGAAAATTAAAAAACCAAAAAATCAAAAATTATTTTTAGAAATGATGGTTGCAGATACTCTAAGTAATAAAAAGAAAAAAGATTTAGATGGTTTTAATATTGAAGAAGAAAAAGCTAGACTTGAGCTATTAGTTCAATCTGAATCTAAAGAGAAACCAAAATTACAAGAATATAAAATTAAAAAACCTAAAAATAAAGTTATATCAAAGCAAAAACCTATTTTAAAAAAACTATCACCTTCAAAAGTTAAAAAACCAACTTCTAACTTTACAAAGAAAAAAGAAGTTGAAAAGATACAAAAAGAGCCAAAAAAAGAAATATCACAAAATTTAAAGGCAATGGTTAGGAATTCTATTCCAAAAGTAGTTAAAAAGTTAAAAAATGATTTTAATGCATCTATATTAGATTTTAAAGATTTTAATTCACAAAAAGCAAATAAAATAAAATCATGGATAGAGAATAATCTTAATTTAATCTCAGAAGATGATTTCTTAGAAATTGATGATTTTAGAAGTTTTTTTGATTTAGTTCTTTATGAATTGATTCGATATAGAGATCAACCCAAAAAACCTAAAGTGGAAAAAAAGAAAGTTAAAAAACAAGTCAATATCAGTTCAAAAGAGAAAAAAATTGATAATGAAGATGTAGTTACATTTTCTGATCAACCAAAAAAGGTGTCTGTTGATACTTCTAAGAAAAAAAAGGTAGAAAAAAAATCAAAGGATTTTGAAAAAGAAATACTAAAATCTGCAAAAATTTCAAAAAAGAAGTTAAAAAAATCGATAAAGAAATTCTATAAGAAGATGAAGAATGAATTTGGATCAGATATTGATAAATTAAATGATCCTTTTTCTGAAGATGGTATGGAAGCTTCATCTTGGATTAAAATGAATTTAAATATTTTATCTAAAAATGTAGACGATGAGATAAAAGATCACTTAGCTGATATTGTTTTAGAAAAATTAGTTGAATATAAGAATAATTTATAATTTCTTTTCTTAACAGACCTTTTTATCTGGTGAAATAGATGACAAAATTAAGAATATCAATCGCAGGATGCGGTTTTGTTGGATTGGTAACTTCTGCATCCTTGGCTAGTAGGGAATTTAATGTTATAGGTACTACAATAATTAAGGAACACGTTGACCTTATAAATAAAGGTAAATCTCCCTTTTATGAGAAAGATTTAGATGAAATATTACAAAAAGCAATTAGATCTAATAATTTAAGAGTTACTACAGATAATACCGATGCAGTATTAAATTCAGATATAACTTTTATCTCTGTAGGTACTCCTATGCGTGATAACAAAAGTATTGATTTAAGCTATATAGATAAAGTATCACAAGAGATAGGTCAAGCTTTAGCTAAAAAAAATGATTATCATGTTGTTGTAGATCGAAGTACAGTTGTACCAGGTACAACTAGGAATTTGATTGGAAAAAATTTAGAAAAATATAGTCATAAGAAATTAGGCAAAGATATTGGTTTGTGTATGCAACCCGAATTTTTACGCGAAGGTGAATCTGTTTATGATACTTTTTATCCTGATAGAATTATTATTGGCCAATATGATAAAAAAAGTGGGGGTGTTGTAGAGAAAGTTTGGAGAGATTTCTATGGTAAAGATTTACCTGATTTAGTTAAAATGAATATAGAAAGTGCTGAAATGGTAAAATATGCAAATAATTGTTTTTTGGCTACAAAAATTAGTTTTGCAAATGAATTTGCAAATATTTGTGAAAAAGTCAAAGATTTAGATATAAAAGAAGTTATGGCAGGTATTGGGATGGACAAAAGAATTAGTAAAAAGTTTCTAAATGCTGGTGCAGGATATGGTGGTTCTTGTTTTCCAAAAGATGTGAATGCACTTAAAGCATTTGCAGAAAGCAACTCTTACAATCCACAAATTCTATCCTCAGCTCTTTCTGTAAATGAACAACAAGCATTGCATGTGGTGGATCTTGTTAGAGATAAATTAAATATTCTAAAAGACAAAAAAATATCTATATTGGGACTTAGTTTTAAACCAGGAACTGATGATATGCGCGAAGCTCCAAGTATTAAGATTGTGGAGAATTTAGCAAAAGAAGATGCAAAAATATCTGCATATGATCCTTACGCAGAAGAAAGTGCAAAAAGAGCAATAAAAGCAGATATTAATTATTCAAAATCAATAGAAGAATGTTTAGAAGGATCTTTTTGTGCAATAGTTTTAACAGAATGGGCTGAATTTTCAAAAATAACTCCTGATAAATTTAAAAAACAAATGAAATATCCTTGTGTCTTAGATGCTAGAAGAATTTATGACAAAGAAGTTTTTTCAAAAGAATTGGATTTTTTGGCTATTGGACTTGGTTGAACTATTTAGAGATGAAAAAATTTAAAGCATATCAAAATATAGACAAGGTATAATGGATCTTATATTATATTTCCTTGGATTTTTGTCTTTTCTATTTTTGTTGGATGAATTTGAAGAAGAGGATGATGAAGATGATGATAATAAAAGGAAAAAAATGAAATTTAAGGGGCCAGCTTTTTCTATTGGCGTTATTACTTCTGAGATGCCTTTTCCATGGTATTCTATGGAACCAGTCGAAGATGATGATGAAGAAGAAGTATATATACCTGAAAATCGCTTTTCTTCGGGAACAAATGATATAGACCGTATATTAAAAGGGGGGTTGCCTAAATCACAAGCAATTTTGCTAAAGACTCCATCTTGTGATGAGAAAGATATGATATTATTTAATATTATGAAAAAAAATATTGAAAACCAAGGGTGTGTATTTGTTGGTGAAAGATTAAGACCGTACTTAGAGAAATTTTTAGATAAAGATAGGTTCTTTATGGTAATGAGTGGTCAATCCTCTTCTAAAGGAGAAAATATAATTAACTGTGATATGGGGCCAACTTCGATAAATTTAGCTATTGCAAGAGTTTTGATGAAATTAAAAGAAAAAGAAAAAATTTTAATTTTAAATATATTATCTCAATTACTTTTGCAAGATGATTCTGGTAATGTTTCTCAATTTTTAAATTCACTTATCTCAAAAGCTAGAAAAAAGAATATAAGTATAATAGCTATTTTAAATCCACAAATGCATGAGATGGAAGATGTAGCACAACTCGATGATATTTTTGATTCTCATCTCGAAATAATTTCTCGAGAAATAGAAAGAGATGGTGTTTTAAAGCTTAAAAAATTCTTAATTATAAAAAAAATGCCTGATGTGAATTATAAAGAAGGGTTACACAAAATTAATATAAAAGGAACTAAATTAAGACTTGGTGATTAATTGCCAAAGACAGGGACAATTAATGATATGGGAACTGTAGAACCACCTGGTGGATCATTTTTGAAAGAAATAGTTTGTTTAGAAGTCACTTATGGGAACCAAGATCCTCCGCTAACTTGTAAATACATTCTTTATTACTATAATAAAAAATTAATTATAACAGATGTTGAGGGCAAGATAATAGATAGAATAGAATTATTTCTAACTCCCAAACAAATTGTAGAGATAAATTTCAAAAAAATAGCTTCTAAAGAAGATGAAGTATATTCTATTGGTGAGTTGAAATTTGATTGTGGAGATACTCAAAATGAAATATTGCCAGAGACGTTTGTAATTTTTTTTGACAATAATGAAATTGTAGCATCTGATTTAAATAAACAAACAAAAGGGAGGATATTGCTAAATAGTATAACCAAACCTATAACTAATATTGATTTTTTTGAAAAAAAATATCAAAAAAAATCTGAATAAATTATTTTTGAGAAATGGTTATATGCATTTTTAATTAGCATCTAATCTAGTATAAGGAGAGATTTTTGTATGGGGGCTGTATCTTTAGCATTTCGAAATTTACGTAGAAGACCTCTAAGTACACTTATGACAGCATTAGGTTTAGTGGTCGCTGTAGCATATATGATCGCTTTATTGACTATAATTTTTGGTGCTAGATTAAGTATAGATAATTTATCTGAAAGTGATGATCCTGAAAAAGTAGAAGAGTGGAGAAAATTTACTGAAGATACTTTATCTGATAAAGATACAAATAATTTAGAAGATTATATTAAAGAAAATAAAGATAAAGAAGATCAATTCTATTCATATGTTGCAAATTCAGATGAAAGTGAAAATTATAAAGTTATAATGAATATTACTATTAGAGAAACTTTGGAAGGTAATGAGAGTTATACCCTAGAAGAAGTGCCCATAAGGGATGCTTTAGCTGAAATTTTAGTTGCTGATATGGCTGATGATGAAGTTGCAGATTATTGGAAAGAACATATTACAGGAATTTTATCAAAATATCATTATTTTGTAGCAATGATTACTTTAATTGTAGCAATAATTGGTATTACAAATACTATGTTAATGTCTATTTTGGAGCGCACAAGAGAGATAGGTATTTTGAAATCAATTGGTGCTTCAAATTCTAAAGTACTTAAAATATTTTTAGCAGAAGTATTGATTATTGGAATTTTTGGTGGTTTGGCTGGGTTTTTAATCGGTTTTTTTGCTGCCACATTTACTTTATCTTCTAATCTTCAAAATGTACCTGTTTTGACTGACCCACTAGCTATTATACCGCAATTAATTGGGATCTCATTTTTGATGTCCATAGGGTGTAGCCTTTTGGCAGGGATATTGCCAGCAAGAAGAGCCGCTAAAATGGATCCAGAGGAGGCACTCAAATATGAGTGGTAGTGAAAAATATACCATTGATGCAAGAGACATCTCTAAAACTTATTATTTAGGTGAGAATAAAATTGAATCACTTAAAAATGTAGATTTTAAAGTAACTGCATCTGAATTTGTAGCAATAGTTGGCCCTTCTGGTTCAGGCAAATCTACACTTCTAAATATGATAGGTGGTTTAGGTAGACCTACATCAGGTAGAATATGGATTGATGGTGTTGAAATTACTAAAGGTTTTATTGGGGCTGAATTTACTATCCTTCCTGCAATAAGAAGATTGAAGATGGGTTTTGTATTTCAATTTTTTAATTTAATACCTACTTTATCTGCACTTGAGAATGTTATGCTTCCTATGGAATTTACAAAAAAGACTAAAATTGAGAGAAAAGAGAAAGCATTAGAATTGTTAGAGAGAGTTGGAGTTAGCCACAGAATAAAACATAAACCTACAGAATTATCTGGAGGAGAACAACAAAGGGTAGCGGTAGCACGATCTTTGGCAAATGATCCTACTATATTACTAGCTGATGAACCTACAGGTAATTTAGATTCAAAAACAGGAAGGGAAATAATTGAGATATTACTTAATTTAAATGAAGAGCGAGGACAAACTTTAGTTGTAACTACTCATGATCTTCGTGTTGCTAAAATGGCACACAGAATTATTTATATAAAAGATGGTGTAATTATGAATGAGATGCTACCTTCAGAGGAGTTAGTTGGTAAGGAGAAATAATTATGGGAGTATTAAGTATATCTTTCAGAAATTTATCCAGAAGAAAATTAAGAGCAACAATTATGATCTTAATTATTATGGTAGTCTGTGGTGCATTTGTTAGTATTGTAAGTGTCAGAAGCGGGATTCGTGCTACAGATGTGGGTCAAGAAGCTGCAAAAGAATTAGATTATCATATTAGATTAAGTGACGCTAAATATGTTACGGATGGGTCATATGATAATCCTGACAGTATTGATTATGCTAAAGTTAGCTCAAAAGTTATGTCTGAAATTGATAGAACTTGGAGTGATTCGGTAGTATTTGATCCAAGATTAAATTCTCAAGATTTGCTAATTCGCACAAATACTTCAGGTAGGCCCCACTCATATAATAACACTGGAGAGGAAGGTCTTTTTTATTTAGTGGGAGTAAACCCTTACATGCTAAAACAATTTTCAGAAAGTATGGAAGGCTCATATCTTTCAAATCGTAATTCAAGATTAGGTATGGGTATTGTAAATGGTAGTTATTTTTCAGAAAATCAACAAGATTCTCTAAATCCACAAAGAGAAGTTATAATTAGTCAAGAGTTAGCAGATATTGAAAATATTACTGTAAATGATACTATTGCAATTTTTTATGAGAATGATGCAGCAGATTCTTATGAGGAAGCAACAGATTTTGAGATAAATTTAAGCTATATATCAAGTGCTGCAGATTTAAATAGAACAGGATATAATGTTACAGTAATTGGAATATTTTCTGGAATTAATTTTAGATATATCTATATGGATATGGAGTCAGCTTTAGAATTTTTAAATAGAAAAACATCTACTGAGCGATTTTATACTACAATTTTTATCAGAATTGATGATACAGATTATTTAGCTGATGCATCACTATATATCAAAGATATAGCAAATTCTGAAGAGTTAGATTATGTAAATAAATTAGAAGCTACCAATGCAATCCAATCCTACACAGATGTTACAGGAATTCAAGTTGCTTTTATTACTTTAATTGTTGCATTTTTAGTTATTTTTAATTCAATGCAGATGTCAGTTCATGAGAGAATCAAAGAATTAGGTACAATTCGGGCTTTAGGTGCAGAAACTACTACTGCAATTGCAATAACAGTATTTGAAGGATTTATATTGGGAGTTTTGGGTGGATTTTTAGGATATTTCTTTTCAATGTCTTTAGCGCTTCTGTCTTCAAACATCTCTTTCCTAGCCGGTGCATTAGAATTTGCTACAGTTAGAGGCGTTTGGTATTTAGGTGCATCTACTCTATTAGGTGCAGGTCTAGCTTCACTTGCTGCATTAATTCCAGCTTTAGTTACTACTATGACACCACCAGAGATTACTCTAAAGCAGAAATAAATTCTATTATATCTCAATAAGGCCAATTTAATATTTTATAACTTTTCTTTCTTTATCTCTTTTGTTGCATCAGACATATTTTTCATCTTATGATATGCTATCTTTTCTGCCCCATCTTGATTAAGATATTGTTTTATTCCACCAAATCCACAATCTGGATCAATTATTAGATTTTCTAATCCAAATTGCTTTCCACCACGTAATATGTGTTTTTTAATCTCATCTTTAGTTTCAATGACTTTAGAAATAGGTTTTTTCTCTTCTTTAACATCTACTAAATGAAGTGGATCAATTGCAGTCCGCACAGATCCTAATCCAATCATTTTGTCATATTTTTCAAGCTCATCTTTTTTATATTCTTCTAAATTGTTTGGATGGACCACAAATTCATGATCTAGATAATCAGCATCAGTCTCAAGTAGTAGATCACTAAATCCAGATATATCTCCACACACATGAATTCCCCTAGCTGCTTTTTTTATCTCTGAAAATTGGTTATTAATACACTCTATTAATTCATCCCTCTCTTTTGCAATCCAAAGCGCATAACTTAGACTAGGCTCATCTATTGAAATAATATCCACACCAGCTTTGTCATAAAATTTTGCAATTTTTTTAACTACATCTGAATAGTTAAGTAAAATATCACTATATTCTAGAGCATTATGTTCTTTTGAAACTTTAGTTAAACTAGCTAGAGTGATAGTTCCAGTTATTTGAACTTTTGTACCTGCTATTTTTAATTTCTTTTCCTTTATATTTTCTTTTAGAAAATCAAGAAGCTCTAAAGTTACAGGATTTTTTAAATCATCTAATTCATCTATTACCCAAAAATCTCCATCAATTTTAGAAAATCCTATTTTTTCTTTGATAAGAGGATCCAAAAACATAGCTTGCATATCTTGGAGTTGTCCATAAGTTATATAATCTATACCTGCTTTAATTTGATCATCAATTGATCTTTTCATATTTTCCTTAGAATCTTCAAGCGGAAAAGAGCCAACTGTAGTAGTTATTAATTTTGAATGCAGATCGATTTTTTTTCACCTCTATATTTTATGGACATTAAACAAATCTACTTTTGTAATTATCCCCTCAAGTGAACCCATATGAGTTACCAAAAGAGCAGAATTTTTTCTAAGAAGTTGAGTTATTGATTTAATTGGAGCATTTGCAGATATTAAAGGAAATGGGTCTTCCATAACTTCTTCTACTTTTTTATATTTTAGATCTAAATTAGGTTCTCTATCCATAATAGTTAATATTACACTATCTGAGACACTTCCTACTATTTTTTCATTTTCAATTACAGGAAGTTGAGATACTTCATGATTTTTCATCAGTTTAATTGCATTTGAGAGGTTATCATTTGGTGAAATTGATATAATTCCTCTTTGCATAATATCTAATGCTCTTTTTTGACGTTTATTTTTATAATGTGTGATTACGTTATATATTTTATTTATAGTAGATAAACGTGGATCAACATCTCCTGCTTCAATTTGTGAAATTAAAGATTGGCTAAAATTAGTTAATTTGGCAACTTTTGCTTGAGTTAGCCCTGATTCTTTCCTTAATTTCTTCAATTCATCAACTGAAAACATATTTTTCAATTCAATATTTTTAATTTATCTGTAAAAAACTTTTGTAAATAGGAGAAGATATAGTTTAATTTTAAAAGTAGGTTATATTCTATGAATTTAGATTCATTTGAGCAAGCTCTGATTAATTCCACTCCATATATTTCGGATATATCAAAATTTAAGAATTTAGTTGAAAAATTAAACCTAAAAGAGGTAGATTTAGATAAAAAAATCGAGAAACTTAAAAAATATCAAACAGATGATAGACAACTTATTACAGATATTAATATCTTTTTGAGCAATTTAGAGAAATTAAAATGATAAAAGTAGTTTTTTTTGATTTAGATGGAACTATTGTATATAGGGCTGATCAAGGTTATTCTTATATTAGTGGATTAGGTCGCGATAGATTAATTGAGGAATTAAAAAATAATGATATGTGTCTTATGCCCTATACCTTAGAATTTTTAAAATTACTAAAATCTAAAGATATAAAGCGATATATTGTAAGTAATAGTTATGATGAGGATGTAAAATTAGTTTTAGATCATTTTAAGATAAGTAAATATCTCAAAATTATAAGTTTTGATCTATTCAACAAAGGAGATAGAATTGCTCAAGTTTTATCTGGATTGAGATTAAATCCAAAACAGGCGCTTTTTGTAGATAATCAAATTGAACATTTATCTGATGCAGAAGAGAAAAATCCTAATCTAAATACAGTGTTTTTAAAAAGTGATATTTATCTTAATTCGCATTGGAGAGGTAAAAATAAATCTGAATATGAAAAAACTTTTTTTCACTTGTATAAATTATTTTTGGATAATTCCAATTTAGAATAATAATTATTATACATTTTTTTATGCTATTACTATATCTAAATTTGATATTGTCTAAGGTGGAAATATGAGTAATATTTCATTTATAATTTCTAACTTTGTGTTGGGATTAGCTACTTTTATTTTATTTTTTCTTAGTTTTTTGATCTACAAAAGAGTGGTAGGAGGATCATATGCTTATCGTTGTTGGGCTAATGCTGCTTTTATTATTTTTGTCTATGCTCTTTTAGAAGTTGTAGGAAGTATTTTTGTGGGCAAAAATCACTTTAATTCATCTAACCTAAATGAAATATTTCAAGTAACAGGTTATACTCTAAATGCAATTGGTTATTTCTATATACCTTTAGGTCTATTGTATCTAAGCTCAGATCTCGGGATATATCATCTAAACAATAAAAAAATATATTTTTTAGAAAAATTATGGATAGTTTCGATGTTAATTTCTTTTGGGGTATTTATGGCTTTAATACCTAAATATTATATTGTAAAAGTATTTATGAATACCTATAATATAATGTTTACGTTTGTTTGGATTTTTTCAATAGTGGTATATTATAAACCGTATATAGAGCTTAAAAAAACAAGTTTAGCATGGACATATATCTTTTTGGGTTTAGTAAGTTCACTTTTTAAGTGTATAACTAGAATAATAAGAGATTTTGGGATAAGTAGTAGTATTGGAAATTTAGTTGGGATTTTTGATGCATTATTAGGTATTTTCTTTATATTGGCTTTTTATAAACTTGGAAAAACAGTAGAGGCATTTTAGAAATAATTTTTCAATAAAAGATTCAAATGAAAAAGTTCTATAATTTTAAATAGTTGCAAACCATTGTTTTTGATAAAGATTTATAAAAGCAAAGTTATCTGATTTTGTTGAGAAAAATGGGTAGAATTGGTAGAGGTTGGAAGCTGGCTAAAGTTAGTTTAGGAGTAGTAAAAAAAGATAAAGAAATTTTAATTTTACCAATTTTGTCTGGAATTTTATCTACTTTAGTATTTGGACTTATTTTCATACCTGGATTTTTAGGATCTTCTCTTTTATTTGAATCAGAAGAGGCTAGTAGCTATTTTGTATATTTTACTTATTTTTTAGCTTACATTGCAATGACCTTTGTTATAGTTTATTTTAATGCTGCTGTGATAGGGTGTGCAAGCATAAGATTAGGTGGTGGAGATCCTAAGCTAAAAGATGGATTTAGAATCGCAAATAAAAAACTACATCTTATTTTCTTTTGGGCTATACTCTCAGCTACCATGGGCTTAATTTTTAGAGCTCTAAGAAATAGATTAAGATTTTTAGGTACAATGTTTGAATGGGCTTGGGGCATTATAACTTATTTTGTGGTTCCTATAATGCTTTTTGAAAAAGTTTCAGTAAAAGAATCAATTGGAAGAAGTAAAGATATAATCTCAAAAACATGGGGAGAAGCTCTATTTGGTGAGATAGGTATGGGACTTTATTTCCTTCTTTTGGGGATAATTGGTTTGGCATTTCCTTTAGTTGGATTTATCTTCTTTGCCACGTGGGGCTTAATTGTTGGTTTGATAGCATTTTTAGTTTATGTAATAGTTCTTATGGTAATTTATTCTGCAGCAGATGGTGTTTTGAAAGCTGCCCTATATCGTTATGCAAGAACAGGCCAGATTTCTGAAGATTTTCCAAAAAAGCTAGTTCAGCCACAACATTATAGATATTAAAATATTTCATCTTCTTGTTTATAACTTCTATTAATTTTTATTGCTATATGTGCTTTTTGAATTTCCATCCCTAAATATGCACTGTGAGTTAGACTATCAACTAAATTTAGTTCAATTATTTTTTTGTATAATTTAGAAGGATCAGATGATCTTAAGGTAAGTTTGGGCTTATTTTTCTCAAAAAATGTAGCACAAATAAATTTTTCATCTATAAATATCTTAAAGAACATCTTTTTTTCAATTTTGGGCTCTTTAACTTTGTCAATATCAATAATGTCTTTTGCATAAGTTGGATAGAATTTTTTTGCTCTTTTTTCTTTTATGCGCAAAAGATCAATACCTAAATCTTTTGGAGGTCTATTTTTGGAAATAAACATCATTTTTGAAGCAATAGATAACTCTTCTACGCTTTTGTAACATTTTCGACTCTCTTCTGGCGTAAATAATATATTCACTCCTATTTCCTGACCAATCGATGCCAAAAGTGCATTAACACCCAAACTATCTGCATCTATTAATTCCGTGACATTTCCCACACCAAAAAATAGAGGCATATATTTTTCTTTTTCTCGAAATAACCTATAAGCTTCTATTGAATCTACTAAATTCATAAGAGGCGGATTTAAAAGTGGGTCTGCAATTGAATTTGTATCTATTTTTTCAATTAAATCAAATAAAAAATTAATTCGATCTTTAGGATTATTTATTACCCCTTTGGTAGTTTTTGGTATAACAACAGCAGGTATATCTAGAGATTTTGATATTTCATAATTATTTTCATCTAAACTTAATACTAAATCACATTTTGCATCTTGAGCATTCAGAAGAATTTTTTCAGATGCACTATCTACACTCAATATCCCAGAATATTTTTCTCTTGCAAATTCAATAATTTCCATCGCTTTATTATAATCTGAATCGATTCCAAATCCAAGATCAATAATATCTGCTTTAGAATTTTTGAAATATTCTATTTTTGATTTTAAATCTTCTTTTTTAAATTTATCAGCATTTGAAATTTCTGCCATCACTCGCATAGGATAGTCTATACCAATTTTTAGCCCTCTAATCTCTATTCCTCTCTTTAGAGGTATACTTTCAGCTTTTTCTATTATTTTTGAAATTTCATTATCTTTTTTGATTTTAATTATCTCATCTGCGGGCTTTTTTGTGCTTAATTCATCAATCTTTAGATTATCTAAAACATATCTGAGATTTGAAATTTCAATTGGACCTTTCCTTATAGGTATACCTAGTTCATTTTCAATTTTTGATACATCATAACCAATACTACCTGGTATAATGATTCCATCATATTTTTTGTTTTGTATTTTTTTTTTAAGAATTGAAGGAGGAATTAGCGAAGCTACATCTACAGGAATTTTTAGAATATCGTAGTTTGGAAATTCAGATTTAATTTTTTCATAAGCTAGTCTTGCAGTAACTAAAAGAAGATTCATTTAATTATCTCCAATAATTGTTTTGGTGATTTTAAAATAGTGACATTTTGAGTATTTTTTAGCTTATCTAAATTATTTAAGTCTATTTGTTTTGCATATATTTTCATAGGATAACCTTTTACTATCGCATCTTTTGGACATTTCTCTATACATATATAACAAGAATTGCATTTATCAAAATCAATTTTTAACCTACCATTATATTTTATTGCATCTTTTGGGCAGTATTTTTGAGGATAGCAAATTTCACAATCGCAAAGCTTATCCTTTATATAAAAGGGAATTTTAATTTTAATTTCTTTTTTTTGATCTGTGGGAAATATCAAAGATTCAATTTTATTTTTTTGGCTATCTGAATATGCATTTGTAACTAGAGTATCACAAATTCCATATACCATCTTAGCAATTGAATTAGTTGTACATGGTGCTATAATTATTTTATCATAGTTCTTTAGACAAATATTTCTTGCAATTTTTGTGCTATATTCAATATCTGAATATATGAATTTTGAGATATTTTCGATTTTTTTAAAAAAACCATACATTTTAGCGACTTTTTTCCCAATTTTTGAAAAACAAACAGATATAGTATGTTTTTTTGATATTTTAGACATTATTTCTACAGTTTTGTTTAATTTAAAACCAGCGCCTGTTATACACCACAATATATGCATTATATATCATCTATTAGTTTTTTTAATAATTCTTTTTCATCTGTTCCTGTTTTTGAGATTACTTCTTTAAAATAATTTAGGTTTTTATCAAGTTTGTTTTTTGACAAAATAATGGAAGACTCAACTAAGGCGTTATTTGCCCTCGAAAATAAATTAGGTGCCCTTTTTTTAAGTCTATATTTTTCAATTTTAAAATACATTTTAGCATATTTAGAAGTTCCTATCTCGTCTTTTTTTTCTAAAATACGGTATTTTTTTAGTTTAATTTTAACATACCCATATGATTCAGCTAAGGTGGTGGGCATATCAAATTCTTTGTTGTATTTTAGATCTAGTTTGTTTAACATTGATTTGACAAATTTTTTTCCATCGCAAGTTATGTTTATCAAAGCTAAATTAGTGTCTTTTATATTCTGATATGTTTTGGTAGTTAAATGTGGTTCTATTAAAATTTCAGATGATTTTAAAAATTTAATACCCATAGAAGCTGCGTTATATTTACCTAATTTAGATTTTGTGGATATTATACATTCATAATGTTTATTCTCTTCTATATTTAATTTTTTCACTAAATTTAGGTAAGAATTCAATTTTCTCTAAATATGTTTAATTAAAATTTTTAAGAAATGTAGGATTTTATTTTTTTGAACCCTTCTTTAGCTCTTCAATTGATTCTTCTATTGCCAAATCTAGATCTGATTTGGCTTTTTTTGAAGTTAGTTCTCCAAAAAAGTCACCTTGCTCTTTTTCTTTCGTCTCTTCACCTTTTGTTAATTCTGGGAAAAGATTCTCTTCACTTAATTTATCTTCTTTGAGTTGTTCACCACAGACTAAACAGAATTTATCATTTTGTGATATAGGTCCACCACAATTTGGACATTTTAGACCTGCTGATTTTTTAACTTTAATTAAACCTAAAGCCGCAGCTAAGGTGGCTATTAATGTTATTAATGTAGCTAGATGATCTTCGGGATCTTGAAAAGTATCCAAAATATTTTGGAATGATTTTTCAAAAAAATCTTTAGATGTTTCATATTCAATATTATCATCCCCAGTATTATCTGAATTTATTTCAGGAAAATCCCCTGATGTGTAATTTTCAGAGGTAGTAAAAGATTTTGTAGGTGAAGTTGTGACTTTTCCATTACTATCTTCTGCTTTAATCCAAATATTTACGGTTTGTGGAATACTTAACTCTTTTAAAAAAGATAAATTAGCCCTGTATCTATTTGTAGATACTTCTTGCATATCTATTATCCCAGTTTGCACATCAGAAATACTATAATGTAATTTAACTTCAACATTATTGTAATCATATACATTTGCATAAATATCAATACTCTCCCCAACTATAATCTCTTCAGGATATGTTATGTTTGTGATACCTGGGGGGTTTACATCATTATAATTTGTAAGACCGGCTGCCCAGGTTAGCATATTAATGTAGAGTTGTTGAGAATAAGGCCAACCATCAGGAGCACCACCTAAATTTTCATAAACATCATCTGTTTGATAATTCAATCTATTGTCATATCCAAAATCCAATCCACAGATTACTATGCGACCTCCAGCGGTACTTTCACCGTTTATATCATAAGTAAATAAAACTGTTTTATTTCGATCTCCATCAATAGTTAATATAATATCTGAATCATCTACACTTGAATTAACTTTCCAATATTGAAGATAATCAGGATTCAGTGGTATTTCATCAAAGTCAATATTATTTAATATTGGATGAGTATTATTTACTTTTAATTCTCCAGGGTTTGGTTTATAATCACCATGTGCAAATTCCATAGGTAAAATGTTTGATAGAGTAGTTTGGTCCCAATATCCCCCTTCATCATCAATAGAATCTGATCCTCCAAAAGATCTTACTCCACCTAAGAAAACAGCGTTTTTATCATCAAGATAACTTACTATACTCTCCCAAACATCATCTAAATAGTTGTAACCACTACTATTGACACGACTAGCATTTAGTTGCCCTAATACAAATACTTCAAGATCTTTATGATGGTCAGTTTTTTCTAAGTTTTTAAGATTAGCGGTATATTCCCATGGATCTTCATCACCCCAATCTGTACGCCATGGCCTTCCCCAGAATTTATTAGTCCAAATTGTTGCCTCAGCAGATCCTGTTTTGTCAGGATCAAATCCTTCTTTAAATCCAGAATTCAATGCCCAT
>CAYQAE010000004.1:0-9813 GCA_964415445.1 uncultured archaeon
ATTACATTGGCCTCTTGTAGAAGCAAAACATTGAATGATTTATGTCTTTTATTAAATAAGTTATAAATTTTCGACAATTGTAGTATTTTGCAATTTTTTTGGCGAAAACCTTATAAATAGATATAGAGTGTATGCATATTGTTGAATTTGTTTCAGTTTGATCTCATGGTATGT
Source organism: uncultured archaeon (assembly GCA_964415445.1). GTDB lineage: Archaea > CAYQAE01 > CAYQAE01 > CAYQAE01 > CAYQAE01 > CAYQAE01. Next base: position 175 of record CAYQAE010000004.1, read on the forward strand.
GAGATTCGTCAGTTGTAGCCTAGTGGAAGCTGTTCTCAACGATAGACATTGATATGTCATTATTTGCAAAAAATATGTTAAGAGGTTTTAGTATGCATAAAAATCCAGTTGGACTAGATGAACCAAACAAAAATGTAATCTTGATGGGAAATGATGCCGTAGCTCGTGGCGCATTAGAATCAGGTGTAAAAGTTGCCGCAGCATATCCTGGTACACCATCTTCAGAAATAGTAGGTACATTAAGCAAAGTAGGCCCAGATTATGGACTACATGTGGAATGGTCTACAAATGAAAAAGTTTCTTTTGAGGTAGCTGCAGGAGCTGCATATTCAGGTGTTAGAGCATTTTGTGCTACAAAACATTTAGGTATGAATTGGTTATCAGATGCTTTATTAGTTGTAGCATATACAGGGATAAAAGGAGGATTAGTTTTAGTTTGTGCAGATGATCCACATCCGTTTAGCTCTCAAAATGCAGAAGACACAAGATATTACGCAATGTTAGCAAAAATACCTTGTCTAGAACCTTCAAATGTTGAAGAAGCAAAAGAATTTGTTAAAGAAGGTTATAAAATTTCTGAAGATTTGCAATTACCTGTATTGGTAAGAATTACACCACGTATAAGCCATGCAAGAGCTCAGGTAACATTAAATGAAATAATTAGATCAAAAGATAAAGCAGAATTTAAAAAAGACTATGATAGATTTGTTATGATTGCTCCACACGCTAGAAAAAGACATGTCTGGTTAAATGAGCAAAATCAAAAAGCTTTGAAAATGTTTGATGATTTTAAATATAATGAATTTAAATTCAGTGGAAAAGAAAAAGTTGGAATTATATCTTCAGGCGTTACAGTGCAATATACAAAAGAAGCAATCGATGAATTAAATCTAAAAGATGTAGCTTTTTTGAAATTGACTACAACTCATCCAATACCTGAAAGACAAATAAAACAAATGCTAAATACAGTTGAAAAAGTTATAGTAATAGAAGAATTAGAACCAATTATTGAAAATAGAGTAAAAGCTCTCGCTTCTGAAATAAAGTCTAGTGCCGAAATATTTGGAAAATATACTGGCCATTTCAAACGTCAACAAGAATATAATTATGATATTGTAACTGAAGCAATTGCAGATATTTTTGATCTTCCACTGCCTAAATTTGATCATCCAAAAGAGATAGAAGATTTAGCGATTCGTAGAATTCCTTCTTTATGTGCAGGTTGTGCGCATCGTGCATCTTATTATGCGATAAAAAAAGCATTGAAAAAAATTGATTCTAGAGGTATTGTAACAGGAGATCGAGGATGTTATAATCAGGGTACTCATCCCCCACTTAGTGCAATTGATACTTGTATTTGTATGGGTGGAGGTATTGGAATAGGTAACGGTGTAGTTCAATCAGGCACTGATCAAACTGTAGTTGCAGTCACAGGTGATTCAACATTTTTACATGCTGGAGTTCCAGGTCTTCTAAACATTGTCCACAATAATGCAAACTTAACTGTTGGAATATTAGATAATTCTTTAACTTGTATGACTGGTCATCAACCTAATCCGAATACTGGAATAAACGCAATGGGAGAAAAAACTAAAGATATTGACTTAGTGAATATTGTAAAGGCTTGCGGAGTCGATTTTGTAAAAGTAGTTGATCCATATAATTTGGATGAAACTCAAAAAGCATTTGAAGAAGCTCTTAGTTTTGATGGGCCATCCGTAGTTATATGCAAAAGAGCTTGTGCTATTGAAGTAGAGCGAGCTGCAAAAAGAGGAAATATCGAATTTATTCCATTCCAAGTTGATCCTGAGGCTTGTAATGGTTGTAAACGTTGTATTAATTTGTTAGGTTGTCCTTCAATGGTGTGGGATAATAAAAAAGTTAAGATAGATCCTGCAAGTTGTATTGGTTGTGGAGTTTGTGCTCAAGTATGTAATAGAAATGCAATAAAAAAAGAGGGAGGGAGTTAGATGAATTATAATGTTGTAATCTCTGGAGTAGGCGGACAAGGTGTAATGTTGGCCTCAAAAATTTTGGCAGAAGCAGCCCTAAAAGAAGGGCATAAAATACGAGTAGCAGATGATAAAGGTTTAGCACAAAGAGGAGGTTCTGTAGTTAGTCATGTAAGAATAGGAGCTGAAGTACATGGGCCTTTAATTGGCAAAGCTAGAGCAAACTCAATATTAGCGTTTGAGCCACTAGAAGCAGTAAGACATTCCCATGTTTTAGCTAATGGTGGAAGTAGTGTTGCAATAGTTAATAAAAATCCTTTATTGCCAGTAGTTGCAAATTTAGGAATAATGAAGTATCCTAAAGTGGAAAAACTTTTTGAAGCTTTAGGCAAAAAAGCAGGAAAAGTAGTAAAAATTGACGTAGAAACATTAGCCAAAGAAGCTGGAAGTCTTAAAACAAGAAATATGGTAATGCTTGGAGCATTAGCTGGAAATGATTCAATACCAATAAGTAAAGAATGTTTTATGGCAACAATTCGAGAAAAAGTGCCCCCGAAAACAGTTGATATGAATATTAGGGCATTTGAATTGGGTTATAACTCTAAAAATGTCGAAAAACAAGAAATAGCTCAAAGAGCAACAGCTATTTAACTTATTTTTTTCTTTTTTTATAAATGTTTCAATTTTTTCTCTAGGGCATCATGTAGGACTGCTGCGATTTTTGAAAGTTCTTGTGTTTTTGATTTATAATCTGCTTCTACTGCTTCAATTTTGTTTTGAATTCTCTTTAGAGAATTTTTTATCTCAACATTTTCATTTTCTAGCTTTGTAACTCCTAACTTTATCTCTGATGAATTTATGTTATCTCCTGTCCCCTTAGATTGAATATTTTCAATTTTTTTAAGCAAGGATTCCTTAAAATTAGATAAAGTCTTTTTAATCTCAGATGAGAAATTTTTGATATATTCATTGAAAGTTTTGTAAGTTATAGGTATGTTTTCTTCAGCATTAATATTTTTTGGAACTTTTAAGGGACTTGGTGAAAAGGAGGTATCATCCATAGATATTTTCGTATCAGACTTTTTGGTTTCTTTTGATTTTTCAGGTTTTTTTATACTTTGATCAGATGGCTTTTTCTTTAATTCTTTGCTGAAATCATCATTTTTCTTAGTAGATTTAATAGAACTTATTTTTATTCCATCTGGGGTAGTTTTTGGTTTAATATCAGGTTTAGGTTTTTCTTTTACTCTTAAATCAATAGCATTAGAATTATTCTCATCTATTTTTTCACTAAATCTTTTGATCTGGTTTTGAATAATATCATCTTGAGTCTTTTTTTGTTTGGGCTTTGGCTTGACTCCTTTTGTTAATTTTTCTAATTTACTTTCATTTAGCACATACTTTCCATCTTCAACTTTTAATAAATTATTATGTATGGAACCTTCTAGTATCTTTAGAATAGACCCTATTCTATATTTTGCTCCTTTTTTTGTCAACCAATCTAACTCTACAACTCCTCCTACTCTCTCTTCTCGAGCTTTTTTACGATCAGCTAAAGCGACAATAAAATCAGTTTTTTCTTCTAAATAGGTTATAAAATCTATTATAGGGTTTTTAGTGTTATTGTCTAAATAGTCATTTTCAAGATCTTGAAGATTATGAGGAGCTCTCATATCTGGAGTATGGTATTCTGCATTTAGATTATAATCTGAAAGAGCCCTTAAAACTATTTCAATTTCTGAGACAAGATATGGTTTCATTATCTCGTCACGCCAATCATGATCTGCAAAAATGCCTACTTCTTCCATTTTAATCACTATAAATTTTAAATTTTAGGATTCAAATTAAGGTTAAGCTCTTTCTGTAGAGCATATGATATATTATATAATTTAGCTTCACTAAAAAATGAACCGATAAGTTGTATTCCAATAGGTAGATTATTTTTAAAATGACAAGGCATAGATATTGCAGGCAGACCAGCTAAATTTATTGGTGCTGTATATAAATCGGCCATATATAAGCTTAGAGGATCATTTATTTTTTCACCTATATTAAATGGCAAAATAGGCATTGTAGGTGAGGCTATCACATCACAAGAGTTGAAAGCATTCATAAAATCTTCTTTAATTAAGGTACGTATTTTTTGAGCTTTGAGATAATATTGATCATAATATCCAGCACTTAAAGCAAAAGTTCCAAGTAAAATTCTTCTAATTACTTCATCTCCAAAACCTTCTTTTCGATTAATACTAAAAATTTCGTTCCAGTCTCCTTCTTTTTTGCAACTATGTCCATATCTTATACCATCAAATCTAGCTAGATTTGATGAAGCTTCTGACATTGCGATTAAATAATAGGTAGGAAGAGCATAATCTAGATGGGGCAAATTAATATCTACAGTTTTTGCACCCAAATCTTCCAATTTTGAAATACTATCTAGAATTCCTTTTTTAATAGAGGGATCTAGGGCATCTGTAAAAAATTCTTCTGCTATACCAATTTTGGAATTTTTAATATCTAAATTACAAAAATCCAAATAATTTTCTACTTTTTTATCTACAGAGGTAGAATCTCTTGAATCATGACCAGCAAATGCATTTAAAAATAAAGCATTTTCTTCGACTGATCTTGAGATGGGACCAATTTGATCAAGACTACTTCCATAAGCTACAAGTCCATATCTAGAAACTCTACCATAGGTAGTTTTCATTCCAACTACTCCACAAAAACTTGCTGGACATCTTATACTTCCACCAGTTTCACTTCCTAAAGACAAGGTGCATTGTTTGGTGCTTACTGAAGCAGCACTACCCCCAGAAGACCCACCTGCTACTTTTTTTAGATCCCATGGATTATGAGTAGGTCCAAAGTAACTAGTCTCACAAGATGAACCCATAGCAAATTCATCCATGTTGCATTTTCCTATGAGAACACCATCTTCTTTAATAATTCTCTCAATAACGTGAGCATTGTATGGAGATTCATAATTTTTTAGCATGTTTGACCCACAAGTTGTTTTTGTGCTTAATACATTTATATTGTCTTTAACACCTATAGGTATACCTGCAAGTTTTCCGAGTTTTTTTCCATCTTTAATTTTCTTATCTACTTTTTTTGCTTTTTCTGTTGCAAGATCGTATTCTTTGGAAATAAAAGCATTAATTTTTTTATCAATAACTTTATTTCTTTCAAAAAAAGAATCAACTACTTCTTGTGATGTAAAATCTTTATTGTTTATCCCCTCTTTTAATTCAAATGCATTCATTTCATAAAAATCCAAACGAAACACCAATTATGCTTATATATACAAATAGTATCTTATTTTATTTTATATTTTTTCATATTTGTTTAATATCTATTTTTTAATTATAAAACCTTAGTAATATAATTATTCAAAGTCAAGGAAAATATTTTAAAGGATAGTAATTGTTGAATTCATTTGACTGGCGGTCATAGTGAAGAGGCTATACCCGTACCCATACTTTTGAGAGTATAAAATTATTCTCAGAGGGGGAATCCGAACACGGAAGTCAAGCTCTTCAACGTGTTTGCTAGTACTAGGATGCGCGAGCCCCTGGAAGGGCAAAAACGCTGCCAGTCATTTTTTATTATTCTTTAATAATCTCAAAAAATTTTTTAAATAATATATTTTACTTATATTTTTGTGATTATATGGCAGGTCCTTTTGAATGTCCTAGATGTAAAAATTATTATTATGGCCCACAATGTCCTTATTGTGGGTACGCTCCAGATCAAGAACCATATACTCCATATAATTCACAACAAGAACAATATCAACCACCAACTCAATATCAACAGTCACAATATCAGCCACCACCGTATCAAGCACCACACCCTCCACCACCAAATTTTCAACAGCCTCCTCTACAGTATCCACCTCCTCCGCAATATCAAGCACCCCAACCGCAGTATCAACAACCACCAGATCCTGGATCAGAGTCTGATATAGTTGGAAAATACGAATTAGCAGGGATATTGAAAAGATTTGTTGCTTTAATTATTGATATGTTAATTATTGGGGGTATTTTTGGAATAGTTATTTTTGTGGCTTTAGGTAGCCTAAATATGGATTATGCAATTGAAGGACTTTTGATGGGTACAACAGAGACTATAATCTTTTCATTAAGTTTAATAGCATTTATGTTACTCTATTGGACTATTTTAGAAGGATCACATGGAAAAACACTTGGTAAATCGATATTGAATATTAAAGTTGTAAAAGAAGACGGTTCAAAAATGGATATAAAATCTGCATTAGTTAGAAATTTGCTTAGAGTGATTGATCAATTACCTGGAAATTTTTATATTATTGGGCTCATTTTGATATTAGCGTCTGAGAAAGAACAACGGCTAGGTGATCTAGCTGCTAAAACTTTGGTAGTTTCTGAAAAAAGGCAAATTATCTCCTACGCACCTTATCCACCTTATTAGATTATAATGATAAATAATACAATAACAGAGGATTTAATAAAAAAAGAAAAAAGGCGAATAAAAAAAGCTTTAGATAAAATTGATTTTGGCAAAACTAAAATGAGTAAGCATATACAAGATTTTGTGAAAAATTATTTTTCAGATTCAGACTATTTTTTTGAAAAAAAAGACTATATATCAGCTTTTGAAGCCTTAATAATTTGTTGGGCATATTTGGATGTTGGGGCGAAATTAAAAATAATTGAAATACCAAAAAGTTTGAAAGATTCTTTTACTGTTTAGTGGTTTTTATGCGAGTTGAATTAAAAAAAGGAGTAGTGGATGCTTTAGTAGAAAGTGCTAAAGAGTCTTATCCAAATGAAACTTTATTATTACTTATAGGAAAAATAAAGAAGGGAAAATATGTTAAGATAGAAGAAGTAATGTTAGCTCCATTTACAATTTATGGGGCCTCTTTTGCCTCTTTTTCACCTTATAATCTGCCAATAGGGCTAAATATTGTTGGGATTGCTCATTCACATCCTAGTGGAAGTATTACTCCTTCTGTTGCAGATTTAAATAATAATTTTGGAGTGCTTCTTCTGCTTGCAGCCTATCCATATAGGCGAGAAAATGTTAAATTATACAACAGAAATGGCGAAATTGTAAAATATGAGTTTGTCGAGTGAATTTCAAATTTTTGGAAAATTTTATATAAACAAATATTTGCCTTGTTTTAATTATTAGATGATTTTATCATCTTTTTTATTCAAATTATGAATAAATATAGTCAAAAAGATTATTTTCACCCTTAATATTATAAAGAACTCTAAAATAAAAATTAAAATAAAGAGGGTGTTTTTTTTGGAAGTAAAACCTGAATTAAGGTTTATTGGAACTTATATTAGTAAAACAAAAAAATCCAAAGGAATGTATGAAGCTTCAGTTTTTTCAAAAAACGGTGAAGGATTTTTTGTTCTGAAATTTAAAAATCAGAAAGACCTTGTTGTAAATTTCACAAAAGAAAACTATGATCAAGTAAAAAGAGACCTTGAAAAATATTTATATTCTATGGATAATGAAATATATACAAAAGAAGACATTGAAAAGAACCTAAAATCATTGAATCTATAAATAATTATATATCCTTTTTTTTATTTTATATTAATATATATCGCTTTTTTTCCATTTAGAAGTAGTTTTGTAAATTTTTAAGTTTTCAATTTCTTCTTTGAGATTAATAAAATTTTCATTTTCTAACCTGGATATCAATTTGTTTTGTTTTTCATTCATTTCTTTTAAAAATATATTAAATCCTTTTTGATTAGTTATAACTAAAAGAATATGTTTTTTATCTATAATATAAATTTGCTTAATATTTTTTAGCATGTATTGTTTTAGTTCTTTTTTTATAAAAAAAAGATCATTTAACTTATCTTGAAAATTCTCTTCACTTTTTGAATATTCAATTATTGCCTTTAGAGTATTTTTCAATTTAGAGGAATTATCAAATTCACAAAAATACCAGATTCCATTCATAAATTTCAACTTGTTATAGTAATGATTTATATTCGTCTTTCCATCTAGATGTAGTTTTGTAAATCATAATATCTTTTTCAGAATGTTTGGTTTCCAAAAGCCCACTTTTTAGAAGTTGATGAATATATTTAGCTTTACTATCTGTAACTCTGGCTAGAATATCAAATCCTGATTTTTTATCACCTGTAATTAAGCAAGTTGCATGATTTTTTATTTCATATACATAGGCTAGGTTTTTGAGATGTTTTTCTGTAAGTTCATTCATTGAAAAACCTTCTTTTAAGAAGCTTTCATCCATTTTAAGTAGGTCATGTTTTCCTTTTGCTAGCGAAGCAACTTCTTTGATCGCTGATTTTAAATCTCCCATTTTGGCAAGTTTTCTCATATACCACTTTTTAGGCAATTCTAGTTTTTCTCCTTTTTTTTCAGATTCAATTGCTTTTGTTGAAGTAGTAGAAAGTCCAGCAGGTGGTTTACTACTGTCCATAAGTTCTTTTAAATCATTAGGCAATGATTCTGTTGCAGAAACATCTAGCTCAGGCATCTCAACTTTATTATCACTTTTTGGTGCAATATCTCCAAATATATCATATTTTGGTTTTGATGATATATCGGGAGGTGGTTTAGGTTCTTTAGGAGGTATTTTATCTAACAAAGATGTATCTTTAGGTGCAGGTCCTTTTTTTGTTGAAAATGCATCTAATATATCCAAGGGTGATTGATCGCTTTTTGGTTTACTCTCTTTACCTTCTAGCATTTCAATAGGAGGAGGTCCTTTTTTAGATTTAGATAAAAATTGATCATCTTTAGGTGAGGAAATATTTGAAAAAGCATTTTCGAAATCTGAACTTTGTTTTTGCGCTGAATCTATGCTACTTCCTTTATCCATTTGTTCAAATCCACTAACAATATCTGAAACACCTGTATCTCGATTTATAGTTGTTTTTTTAGCGGTAGGTCTCTCTAAAGATGCTTTTTCTATTATATCCCATATATTAGATTCATGAATTAACGTTTCACTATTCATCTCTTTAGTTAGATCAATTTGATCAGGTGTAAATTTTTGAATATCAAAATAACCATCAGATACATTTATTTCTTGAACAATTGATTTTAATGCTCTAACACTTACCTCTAAAACATTATTATCTGTCTCAAGCGATGCTGCAACTATTTGACCTGCTTCAAAAAGTATATTTCCATCTAAAATTTTATTTTCTTTCTTTAAAGTGAAAAGTAGGCATCCATCTAGGGAACTTTTCTCTAGATCTTGGATAAGTTTTACTATCTTTACATCACTTATAGGTATATTAGTTTTATATTCTTCGCCTACAGGTAAATCCACTTCGATAAATCCCCCATTTATACTCTTAAAGCAGTTTTAACTCGAGAAGCTGCTCTATATATTTCGAATTTTGCCATACCTAAATTTATTGAAGGTTCTGTGATGACAATCAACATTACATCACCTATTTCCATAACTATAGTTTTTCCACTAGATCCTTCTACAGTTATAGCTTGGAGTGAACCCAATCCTAATTGTTCAAGTGTCTTTTGGCTAGCTGTAATTACATTTGTAGTAAGCGCACCTACTAAATCACTATTGAAAGAATCAGGTACATGTTGTGACATAATTAGACCTTCTTTACTTACTACCAAACTTCCTCGAATCCCTTCTGTTCTATTTAAATCAATAAGAATTCTTTCAAGCATGTTA
>CAYQAE010000004.1:9823-24684 GCA_964415445.1 uncultured archaeon
TAAAAGAATTAGAAATCCTATCAAGTGCTTGCGAACAAAAGACAAGCAAACTAAAAACTTATATTTTTTTAAGTGACCTAAAATATTTTCTATAATAACTTTTTCGTTTTTTAATACCGGATTATCTGATACAATAATAAGATAATCTTTAGCCCCATGAACTATAATAGGTAAAATGTGAATTGTTTTTTCCTTACCTTCTTCTTCATACATTACGCTTACTTTTTTTAATCCATCAAATACTCTTGATTTTATATAATCATAAAGTCCTGTGGTAATACCTAAGAACGAATCTTCTAATTTAGATGAACTTTTTACTAGACTAAGTCCATCTTCTGCGGCAATTCCTATTTCTATACTCGAATGTTTTGCGATTCTCTTTATACTTTCTTTGAGATTTTTTTGTAATTTTATTGGATCATTAAATTTTTCTTCATCAAAGATACTTTCTTCCATATTAGGTTGCTCATAAATAAGATCATAAATTTGATTCATATTTTGTTTTGTATTTTTTTTTAATTTTTTCTTTTTCTTTTTAGATTTCCAAAACAAAAAATAAATCCCTAAAACACTATTAGCTAGAATAAATTTACATTCGGGAATAAAATTATAATAGCTTGACCAAATTATAGTAAAATAAATCCACATATATTTTAATTAAGATGTTATTACTTAAATCTTTTTTCAAGAATTTTTGAATATAAAAAATAAATAATTTATTTGTATGGTGAATTAATTGGGTAAACTTGTATTTGTTGGATTAGGATTATCTTCTGAGTTTGATTTAAATCTTAGAGCAATAAAAATAATTGAAAGAGCAGAAAAAGTTTTTTTGGAAGATTATACTAATATAGCACCTAATTTAGATGAAGAAAAATTTAAAGAAATAACTGGGAAAAAGATAATTCGTCTAAATCGATCTGACATTGAAAATGATAATTCAGAAAAAATATTTGAAATAGCAAAAGAAAAAATTGCTGTTTTTTTAGTAATTGGAGATCCTATGGTATCGACTACTCATGCAGAAATTAGAATTGAAGCAAAAAAAAGAGGTATTGAGACTTTAATAATTCATAATACTTCTATTATTTCAGCAATATGTGGAGCAACGGGTCTACAAAATTATAAATTTGGAAAAAATACAAGTATACCTTTTTTTGAAAAACATTATAAGCCATCTACTCCTTATAAAATAATAAAACAAAATCTAGATAATGATTTGCATACTCTTCTTTTTTTAGATATAAAACCAGAGAGGTTGATGGATATTAAAGCGGCGATTGATATATTGAGGCAACTTGAAAATAAATTGCAGTATAATATTATTTCAGATGGTACTTTATTAGTTGGTGCAGCAAGAGTGGGTTGTGATAATAGTTCAGTTCAATGTGATTATCTTTCAAAGCTTTCTAAATATGATTTTGGTCCTACTCCTCACACTCTAATTGTTCCAGCATCTCTTCATCCTATTGAAGCTGAATATCTTCAATTATTTGCAAACGCACCTAAAAAAATAAATATATAATATATTCATGATAATAGAAAAGTGATTTTAAGTGAAGGATAATTGTCCATTGTGTGGTTCAGCTCTTAAAAAAACAAAATCATTTTTTTATTGTCCAGAATGTGCATGGTATGAACCTATAGACCAAAGTAAAAAGCATAAGAAGAAAAAAGAAAAATCAAAAAAAGCAGATACTAAAGAAGATTTAGAAGAGAAAAAGAAGATAAAAAAGAAAAAAAGAAAGATAAGCAAGTTTCAAAAAAAGAAGAATTAATATCAAAAGAAGAATTTAAAATTGAAAAAAAGCCCTCTGAGATATCTGAAGAAGATATTGAAGATATATTACCTAATCTTTTTATCTCACTAGTTAAGGATTTAGGTTCTAAAGTTTTAGAGTTTGAAGATTTATCTTCATCTAATGCAGTGGCAGTGGCAAGATGGATAAAAGAAAATATAAGTGATTTTATTGCTAAAAAATTACCAGAGGAGAAAGAAAAAGATATTGTTGCAAAAATATTCATTCAACTTAATGAAAAAAAAGATAGTCTAATGATGCTAGCACCTGAAGAAGATACAGAAGAAGATACAGAAGAAGATACAGAAGAAGATACAGAAGAAGATATTGAAGAAATAGAAGAGCCAGAAGAGGATGAAGAAGTTGAAGAAGACATATCTTTGTTAGCTAGAGCTAAAATGAGTGGGGAAGAACTTCATAAATTTGTAGATATTTTTATCAATACAATTAAGTTTCATTTAGGTTCAGATATATTTAGTTTTGAATCTATTATAGATTCTAATGCAAAAAAAGTTGCTAAATGGATATTTGATAATCTTGAATCGATAACAAAACGTGAATTAGACAATGAAACTAAAAAAGAATTATCAACTAGAATATTTATTGAAGTTTGCAGAGAGACTAAAGGAGATAAATGGATAAAAAAATTTAGTTAAGTTATTTTTTCAATGGAACTCTCTCTAAAGCCAGTTCTTGATTTATCATATATCTTAGAATACCTAAAATTAAAAGATTTATCCCTAGATCAAATATAGCAAAAAACTGTTCTCTATAAAATTCAAAAATCTGAATAATAAAAATATGAATTAATATCGAAGTTTTAAAATTTCTATATGCTTTTATTCTACTTTCACGTATTTTTATAGCACCTATTACTACAAAAAAAGCAGCCACAGTTGGTGCAATAATTTCTAATATTTCAAAAAAACTGAAAGTAGAAAAATCCATAGATTCTCTAAAATCAGGGATGAATTTTGAAAATATATCAAAAAAATACCACAAAGATTGAATAACAAATAGAAATACTACTAATTTAGAAAACCATTTTTTCTCTATTAATTGACGATAAATTTCTCTTAATCTGGTTTTAGTCTTTAGATAAAATCCAGGTTTGGGAGTTGAAATTGGTTCAATTTGTTCAAACCATTCTCTTAGAGATTTTGCAAACGGATCTTTGCAAGTTTCATCATCTAAAAGATCTAATGCTTGTTGCTTTTCATGTTCATCTAAGTCTGAAGCAGGTATATTTTTAGCTAATTCAAGAGCATTTATAACTCTCTCTTGATGTTTTAATCTTGGATTTGCGTTTACAGACTGAAAAACTAAATATATAACTACAAATGTAACATAAATCATAGCAATTGTTGGTTCATAAAAATAATTATTGTCACTAGTTACAAATTTTCCTAATTCATCAATAAATGCTCCAAATCCAAAACCACCAACTAATGCCGCAGATTCTAAGGAATGTCTGTCTAAAAATATCAAAAGCATCATAATCGCAATTAACATAAAAATTCCCCCCACTAAAACATGAGCAACATGAAGATCCCCGCCAGAAACTTGGGGATAATCTGTAATATATAAAAAAAAGCGAATTAATGCAATAGTTGAAATACTAGATACCAAAAATAATTCTACTAACCAACTACTATTAATATCACGAATAAACGGTTTATATCTCAAATATTTTGATTTTAATTTATCTTTAATTTCCATACTATAGAATTCTAAATTTTACTTTAAAAGATTTTAAATTTACTAAATCCATTCTTTTTTCTTAAAATAAAGTATCATAATCATGCCTATTATACTCATCATTATCAAAATTAAAGGATATCCTAATTTCAAACTAAGTTCTGGCATATTCTCAAAATTCATGCCATAAATTCCAGCTACAAAAGTTAAAGGAATAAAAATAGTACCTATAATTGTTAATACTTTCATTATTTCATTCATTTTATTACTTACACTTGATAGATCATATACATCACGAACATACATCTCAGTTGAGTCTTTTAGAAACTTTGAATAACTTTTTGAAAAAGAATTAATGATTTCTCGAAGAGGCCAAATAGATCTTCTAAGTTTAATTAAGTCTTTTCTTATATTATATATTGATTGTAATTTTTTAGGGCTAGGATCATCAATTAATTCATCTTCCATATCTTCTATAATCTCACCAATTTTTTCTAATATTACAAAATAATTATCTACTATTATATCTAAAAGAGCATAGATTAGGTAATCTACACCATTTTTTCTAATTTTTCCCCTTTTATTTCTAATACGGTCTCTTAGGGAATCAAAAACGTCCCCTACACATTCTTGGAAAGTAATAACGTAATTATGACCTAATATTGTACTGATCTGTTCAGAGATTATTTTATTTTTTTTAGAATTAAAATAAAACATTTTAACTACTATAAATAAGTTATTTTCGTATTCTTCTATTTTTGGTCTCTGCTGAGTATTTAGAATATCTTCTAAAAGAAGTGAATGTAAGCTAAAATGATTTCCTATCTTTTCTATTAATTCTATATTGTGCAAGCCATCTATATTAATCCAGCTAACTGTATTTTTATCTCGATATGGAAAACAATCTTCAATATTTTTTGCTTTTATTTCTTCAAAATTATCTTCATCATAATCAAAAATAGTAATTTTGACTTGATCTTCTTTTTTGTCTCCTATATGAACTAAAGTGCCAGGTGGAAGACCCAATTTTGATTTTTTTTTGTTAAAGAGCAATTGTATCACCACTAAGAAGAATTTTTTTGTTTAAGTTCATTTGCAAACCATAATGTTCTTTGTGGGAAAGGTACTTGAATGCCATTTTCTTCTAAAGTTGTTTTCATTCTCCAAAGCATCTCCATCTTTAATCCATACCATTGAGTTGAAGGTGCCCAAATTCTCACAATTATATTTACAGAATTATCCCCTAAACTATCTACAAAAACTTGCGGATCTGGTTTTTTTAGAGCTAAAGGTTCATTTTCAATTATATTACTAATAATTTGTATTGCTTTATTAGCATCATCGCTATATCTAACCCCAATAGTATATTCAAATCTTCTTACTGGATTTGCAAAATAATTGATTATATTAGATGTAAAAGTAGTTGAATTTGGAATTCTTACATATATACCATCAAATTTAACTACAATTGTGGACATAATTTTAATATCTGTGACAATTCCTGATATATCGCCTATAGTTACTGCATCACCTATTTTTATTGGTTTTTCAGCCATAAGAAAAATTCCTGCAATTAAATTTGAAACTACACTTTGACTTGCAAATCCAATTACTATTCCTAAAAATCCTCCTGCAACCAAAAGTCCTGATACCTCTAATCCTAAAATAGGAAAAATGATTGAAAAGGCAATTAGGATTATAATTAAATATATTATTTTTGAGATTGTTGCTATACGATCTTTATTAACAGAGCCACTTAATTTTCTTCTCATGCGTATTGAAATGATCTTAGCAATAAATACAGCTATAATCATAATTATTATGACAACAAATAAATCTTGAAATTTTTCATCGCCTACAAGAGGGATCTCTAAATTCATAATCCCCACTCCATAATCATTTTTTTACCAATAATAGGAATCTTTCTAATAGAATAGAGTTCAACTGATTTTTTCATGTTTTTAGCTATTGATTTGTCAAAAAATCCAGTTTCAGCTATATTTTTTTGAGTGATATCCATGAATGCTTTCATTGAAACTATTTCATCGTTATAATATATTTTCATATCAGTTGCTCTAAAGATTACATGGTGAATAGAGGTCCATTTATTAATGTTATTTGTAATTTTTAGTTTTATAACACCTTTTTCTAAATTATTTGTTTTAGGGATATCTGCATAGATATTACTTTTCCAATATCTACAAATATATCCTTCTTTAGGTGTTCCATATAATGTATATTTAGGTCTTATTAATGATAATATGTCTAAACTTTCAAAAATATTGTTAGAATAGGCTAAAATACCTATTTCAATTGGAAATGTTATATAAATTGATTTTGTTGATTTTGGTTCAATAAAAATCTCATTTTCAAATTCAACTTGCAAATATGAAGAAATTTGGTTAGATTTGTTTAGAGGTTCAACTGGATTTAATATGATTTGTGCATCTTGAAAAAAAAGCTTCTTTTCTATTTTTTCTCCTAAAACATCTCTATTATACTTGGTTAGTTTATTGTCTTCTTTTATTTCAATAGAAATATTATTTTTTTCTATCTTTAGGGGTAGGTTATATTGTCCGTACATATAGCTACACTTTTAATAACTAAAGAAATATTTCTTTAATCATTTATTATATTAATTTGTTTTAGGTTTTTTTATTGCATACATTGCTGCAAATGCTGTAGCGACACTAAATCGTAGCGATTCACAAAAATAATCTAATAGAGTGTCTTTATTAATTGTTATTGATTGATCATGTACTAAGGGGCTTATAAATAACGACGTTAGGAATATCCCTAAAGTTGCAGCTAACCAAACAAATGGAAAATATGTGATAAGTCTTCCATATCTTTTTGACCCACCTAATATTACCAATATTACTACAACGACCATACATAGAATAACCCAAAAAATAGCCCACGAAACATTGTACCATCTTAGAATATTATCTGGATCTTCGACATTGTCGTTAATGTAGTCATTCATCTCTGTTCTAAACTCATCGGCAATAAAATAACTTCCAATTGTAGCAAGCAATGTTAAAACAAATATTTTTAGCTTTGTCATAATTTTATTTAGAGTAAATTATTTTTAAAAAGTTTGTTCAGATTGTAGATTTTATAATGCAAATATTGGTTAGATCCAAATATAGGCTCTAAAGAGTCAAAAAAATCAAATAAAGGTTTAAAATGAATTTAGAAAACATATTTGATAATTTTTATTTCTTAGCATCATTCATTTTCTTCATATTTTTTGCTTTTCTTTTAAGATTTATAATAAAAAAATATATTACTTCAAAAATTGAATTAAATATTGCAAAAAAGATTATACGAAATTTTAGTATTGCAATAGTGTTTTGGGGTGCTTTATATGGTTTGTGGTATGGAATTAATTTTTTAGACCTAAGCGATAGCTTGATTCAAGAAATTGAACAATTTACATATATCTCTATTGCTTTTTCTATAGTGTTACTTTTAGCTTATTTTCTCTCTGATTTACTTAAAGCTTGGAGTATGAAAGTAGGGCCTCAAGCAGTTCCTATTACTGGTTTAGGTCAATTTGGTATAAAGTTAATTGTTTCAGTCATAGGATTATTAATAATATTGGCTTCTTTAGGTATCCAGATAACGCCGGTCTTAGCATCTGTTGGCATTGCGGGTCTAGCTATTGCATTAGCTCTACAACCAACTTTAGCAAATTTATTTGCGGGTATATATATTATTGCAGATAAACCAGTTAGGGTAGGCGATTTTATAAAATTAGAATCAGGAGAAGAAGGATTTATTACAGATATAGGTTGGCGTAGTACTAGACTTAGAATGCTACCCAATAATACTGTAATTATACCCAATCAACGTTTAGCTGATAGTATTGTTCTTAATTATTATTATCCTGAACAGAAATTAGCTCTGCTTATGGAAATTGGAGTAAGTTATGAAGATGATCCAAAAAAGGTAGAGAAAATTTTAGTTGAAGAGATGACAAAGGCTTCTTTTGAAGTAGATGGAATGGTAACTGCATATGAATCTAAACCTTTTGTGAGGTTCATCCCTGGTTATAAAGATTTTTCACTTAATTTTACAACTATATGCTTGGTTAGAGAGGTAATTGATAGATTTTATGTTCAGCATGAATTACGTAAAAGAATATTTGATCGATTTAAATATGAAGGTATTACTATCCCATTCCCTATTCGATCTTTGCATTTTTCAAATAAATATATGAAAGATTTAAAGCAATTTGATTTATTTAAGGAGAAAGCAATATGACAAAATGGATTTCTGATAATTCCAAGATAGTTAGTTGGTTTTTAAAAAAGCTAGATTTAGAGCAAGATTTAGATGCATTAGTTTTAGAACCAGATAAATTATACAAAGTTAAACTTCTGGAAGATCCTAAATTAGTAGAAGGCACTAAAGAGGGTTATAGGGTAAAAGTTAGAAATGAAGCAGATCAAAAAATATACATTTTATTTTTGCAAAGAACTTTAGCTTCTCAATTTCAAAAAATAGAAGCAAAAAAAGGAGATATATTAGCGGTAATTAATAAAGGTAGAGATATGCAAACAGGTTATTCATATGTTGTAGGTCGTTGGAATAGATCTTTTAATCTAAAATTAAGTTCAATACTTGATAGAAATAAATTTTTGAAAAAAAGAAAAGAAAAAAATTAATTTTTAGAGGATTTTCAAGTTTTACTCTCAATTAAATATGTCAAAAAATTTTTTGCACCTCTAAATTTTCTATAAAAATCAGTTAAACTTCCTCTGGTATTAGTTAAAAGTTGCAATATTTTTTTTGGTCTTAGATAGAATCTTTTAAGTGCATAATCTACAGATTTGGAAATTTCTTCTGAGGAGAGATATGGATAATCTACTACAGCAGATTGTTCTCCTTCATTTAACCAATCAGACCATTTAGTTGCTTTTAGATGTCCTCTCTCTTTTGCCCATGAATATAATTCTGTGCCAGGAAAAGGGACTGCTGCAGAAAATTGAATAGTATCAGTATCTAAATCTAGGGCATAATCTATTGTTTTTTGAATTGTTTTTTTAGTTTCTCCTGGAAGACCTAACACAAAACAGCTATGAATTTGAATTTTAGCTTCCTTCACTGCATTAACAAAATTTTTTACCTTTTGGACAGTTAATTTTTTATTAATATTATCCAAGATTTTCTGTGATCCACTTTCTGGTCCAACTAAGACCATTCTACAACCTGCTCTTTTCATTTTATGAAATAAACCTCGATCCACAACGTCGCATCTACAGTTTATCGACCAGGTTATATCTAATTTTCTTTGAATAATCTCATCACATATCTCTTTTGCTCTTTTTTTATTTGCTAAAAACGTGTCATCTTCAAAAAATAGCTCTTTTAGGTATGGATAATTTTCTATATCGTATTCCATCTCATCTACAACATTTTTGGCACTTCTTAGTCTATATTTATGCCCATGCATTACTTGTGGATATAGACAAAAAGAGCATCTGAAAGGACAACCTCTCCCTGCAATTATATCTGTAAAAGGATAAAGTTTACCTCCGTCAAAATAGTCTTTTATATCAATTTGATGCCAAGCAGGATAAGGAAGGGACTCTAAATCTTCAATTAATTTTGCATCTTTATTCTGTTCTATTTTTCCTTTTTCTTTGTATGTAATTCCATCTACATTTTTTAAATCCCTGCCGCTTTCAATTGCATTAATTGCATTTGAGACAATGTAGTCATATTCACCTCTTACTATAATATCTATGGCGCCTTTTGATAATTTTAAAGTCTCTTTAGGTAGGGCAGAAGCATGTGGTCCTACCATAATAGTAGTACATTCATTAATTGATTTACATTTTTTTGCTATATTGATATCGTTGTAAATTGAGGGTGTAGTAGAATCTGTAACTAATATGTCTGGACTAAACGAGCTGAATTTTTGATATACTTCTTCTCTTGGCATATTTTTTGCAGCTGCATCTAATAACTCTACTTTATGTCCATTTTGCTCTAATATAGAAGTACAATAAGCAAGCCAATCGGGCGGTCTTTGTACTCTTCCTCGTGTTCTAGCTGCCCATCTTTGGGCTCTACAAAAATCTCTTACAAAAGGAGGATTTAGAACAAAAACTTTCAAATTTTAACCCCGCGAACAGTTGTCCGCTTAGCAAGATAACCTTCTAAAAACCCAATTGCCCAACCAAAATGAATTAAAAAAATTAACAAAGGCAGTAAATATATATAAGATGCTTTTTTATCTTTAAATGCATAAAAAATACCATTTGTAAACAATAATGTACTATAACTTGATATTAAAAAAAGTAAAGGCATTCTAGTCGAAGGTACAAACCCCAAGGAAAATAACAAAAATGGAAATGCGATAAGTGCTATTGTCGGAATGTAATGGATTGTTGAAGTTAATTTTCTATTCTTTTTACCTAAAACTGATCTTGCATTTGCATATCTTTTTATCATTTTAAAGAAAGATTTTATTGTACTAGGTCTGTAGTGCCAAACTATTGCTTTTGGGTTATTTACAATTCTATATCCAGAAGTTCTTATTCTATGATCCAATTCTACATCTTCAATAGGCCATAGATCTTCATCATAGAGACCTACTTCATTTATTATTTCTTTTTTATAAGAAGTATTACAGGAAGGATTGTGGTCCATCTCTTCGATATATCCTCTCGATTGTGTAGTTTTACAATAAGTTGATCCTGCAGACCCAATTCTAGTTTTAAAAACTCTACTGATTCCTGTTGCTACTTTTGATTTTTCTTCTTTTGAAAGTTGTATCCCACCTACACTTGCAATTGTATCTGAAAAGAAATAAGGTTTTACTAATTCAGTTAACCAATTTTTATCTACAATACAATCTCCATCAATAAATGCAACAATCTCACCACTAGCATGAGATACTCCTACATTCCTTGCTTTGGAAGGTCCACTATTTGATATTTTGATATATTTTACAGGATAATTTTGAACAATACTCTCTGTAGAATCGCTAGAACCATCGTCTACTATGATTATTTCATAAAATTCATAATCTATAGCAAGTAAACTCTTAATGGAAGCTTCAATAGTCTTTTCTTCATTATAAACAGGAACAATAACACTTACAAATGGTAATTTAGGCGGTGACATAACATATAATGTATGGTGTTTTAGTTTTTAAGAGTATCTTTTTGAATGTAGTATTGTTGATTCTAAGATTTTTTTCATAGGGTGTTGTGGTTATATGAAAGTTTGTTTTGTTTCTGAGACATTTTATCCTCCTCATATTGGTGGAGCAGAAATTAGTACCTCTATATTAGCACATAAATTAGCAGATTTGGGAATTGATATTTTTTTAATAACTTCTAAAATAGATGGTAGATCTGAGTTTGAAAAAAAGAAAAATTTGAAAATATTCAGAGTTTTTGATAAAATTAGATCAAAATTTTTTAATGAAAATATATTTTTATCTAAATTTAGAAATTCTATCGCTTCATATATTTCAAAAATAGATAGAAAATACGATATTGATATTTTTCATGCACACAACAGAGATTCAATTTTAGGGCTAGCTAAATCTAATATAAATAAACTAAAAATTGCAACAATTAGAGATTTTTGGCCTTTTTGTCCAAAAAGAGATCTTGAATATAATGATAAACTATGCGATGGTATGAATTTTAAATGTCACAAATGTTTATTTTTTAGAGATAATGTTTCTCATCCTAGATTATTTTTAAGACCTATTTGGAATTCTTATATTATTAATTTACAAAAAAAATTTCAGAAAAATTTAGAAGGAATAGATAAAATTATAGCAATAAGTAATTATATGAAAAAAATAATTTCACCTTTTTTTAGCAATGTTGAGACAATTTACAACCCAATAGAAGATAAGGATATCAATTTCAATTCTTCATGGAATAATAAAATACTTTTTGTAGGAAAGCTACATAAATCTAAAGGCATTAAAAATCTTATATTTGCTTTTTACAAAGTTTTAAAATCTAAAAGAGATTTAAAATTAATTATAATTGGACAAGGTCCACTAAAACCTTATATTCAAAAATTAATAGCGAAACTAAATTTGTCTTCTCAAATAAAATTAATAGATAAAGTTTCTCCATCCAATTTAGAAAAGTATTATCTAAAATCTGATGCTGTTGTTTTTCCTTCAATTTGGAATGAACCATTTGGTAGAGTTATAGTAGAAGCATTTAGTTACGGAAAACCAGTTATAGCAACAAAAGTTGGTGCAATAGATGAGATAGTAAAAAATGATAAAAATGGATTTTTGGTAGAGGCAAATAATATTAATTCATTATCTAAAGCAATATTGAATATTTATAAAGATAATGAGAGATATATTGGACTTTCAAAAAAGGCTAAAGATACAGCAAATAATTTTAGATCTGAAAGAATTGCAAAAGAGGTTATTAATTTCTATAAAAAATTATTGGTTAATTAGGTTATTATATTTATTTATTATATCTCTTAATTCACTATTAGTTTCATCTAAAGCTTCAATTCGAAAATGGGTAACTCCTAGGGATTTTAAATTATCAAATTTCATTTCTTTTGGTTTATATTTAAAAATTGTATTTCTGCATTTTACATCTGATGTTAAATAGTGCAAATTGCCTAGATAATCTTTCAGCATTATTTTATGTTTATTGCATGGTTTTCCGCAATTATTTTTATTTGTGCCATCTGATAGAAGCCATGCAAGACTACAGTGTTCAGTGTGAAATTCAGGTAAATGTAAATATATCGGAATTTCAAAACAATCGACTTTTGAAGCTTTAAGTAAATCAGAAAGATTTTTT
Organism: uncultured archaeon; assembly: GCA_964415445.1. Lineage (GTDB taxonomy): Archaea > CAYQAE01 > CAYQAE01 > CAYQAE01 > CAYQAE01 > CAYQAE01. The sequence continues at coordinate 22,137 of CAYQAE010000004.1, forward strand.
TCATCTAAATCGTATGAAGGAGTAATCCTGTTTAGTCCTTTAGATAAAAAATAATCTGAAGATATAGAATTTGAAATATTTAGACTAAAATCTCCTACCAAGGATAACTTATTTTTATAATTTAAGAAATATTGAATAGCTCCTAAATTGCGAATTAATACTATATCAGGATTTAATTTAAGGATGTCTTCTAAAATTTTATTCTCTTTTGGTTTTAATACTCTTGGAGTAGCGATTCCTAATTTAAAATTGGAATTTTTTATTGTTTTGCTGGCTTCTTTATAATGTTTTTTTTCTCTAAAATCCAAATATATGGTACCAATTTCTAAATCTGTTATAGCATCTAGCTGATCTATATTTCTAATTAGCACATTTAATTTACATTTTTTTTCTTTGGAATTGTTTTTTTCATTTATCCATTTATCTATATTATATGATTTTAAATTAATTTTAGGTCTCTCTATTCTTTTTAATTTAAGTTTAGATATAGCTTCTGATTTTAGAATCCTTAGATCTTTTTGCGAAAAAAATAGAGAATCTTTAAGATTACATTTGAAGTTTTTGAGCTTAAATGGGCTGTGGCCTAATTTTTCAAAGTTTTTTTTCAAAAAACCTTCATCTAATGATTTATTTTTTGCTTTCTCCAAGTTTTTTTTACTCTCTATTTTTATTTTATTGCCACTAAAGTCTTTCATTATTACAGTTAGGGGTCTATCTAATTTTCCTGAAATTTCTATATCTATAGGTATATTTTTTTGTAGGTTTCTATCCATCCAGCTTTGATTAATCACTTTATCTCTGCGTGGGCTATCGTTGTGATATACATACATGCCTTTTGAGATTTTATGCCATTCAAAATTATGTCTAAACTTTAGATCTAATATATTTTTGGATATTTTGTTAATATGATAGATTCTGCCGCCTGTAGTTATATTTTTTTGATAGTTGACAAATAAAAGCCCGTCTCCTTTTTGTATTGGAGCATCAGTTTTTATTCTAATAGTATTATCTAATATTTTAACAACTTCACCTATTTGGGCACCTCTGTGGTCACAAAATCTACCATCAATTAATTTTTGATGATTAATACCTGAGAGATATCCATTATGAAATTCTCGTGAATATGCTAATTTCATAGAATATTTATCTAATCTCTCAATTTTTTTGCTATCTATTGCAGCTCTATATTGACTAGTGGTTATAGCTACGTATTGGGGGGTTTTTAGTCGCCCTTCAATTTTAAGAGAATCTATTCCTATCTCTATTAGTTTTTTTATGTCTTCTATTCCACACAAATCCTTAGGTGATAAAATAAATTTTCTATCTCCTATATCATATTTTTTTGAATCTAAAAATATTTCCCAAGGCAATCTACAAGGTCCTGCACATTCACCTCTATTTGCAGATCTATCCCATACACCTTTAGATCCTAAACATTGACCTGAATAACTTATGCATATTGCTCCATGAACAAAGACTTCTAATTCTTTATTTGTATTTTTTCTTATTATTTTTAGCTCATCAATTGAGTTTTCTCTAGCTAATATATATCTTGATAAATTAAGATCTTTTGTAAACTTAATTGCCTTATCTGTTGTAATACTCATCTGAGTTGATGCATGAACTTCTAAATCTGGAGCTAAAATTTTAATTAGGCGAGCTAGACCTATATCTTGGACAATAAAAGCGTCTGGGGTAAGTTTTGCGATTTCTTTTATTTTTTCATAAGCGATTTTTATCTCATCTTGAAAAATAAGCACATTGAATGCTATATATGCTTTCGCATCATATAGATGACAGTAATCTATAATTTCTTTAATTTCTGCAAATGAAAGTTCTTTTGCCCGATACCGGGCATTGAATTTAGGAAGTCCAACATAAATAGCATCGGCTTCATTGTGTATTGCAGCTTTACACATATCAAATGATGCAACAGGAGCCATCAATTCAGGAGATTTCATTATCAGGAATGTTTTTTTAGCTTCTCTACCATCTTTCTTATAGCTTTACCTCTGTGGCTTATTTTGTTTTTTTCTTCAATAGAAATCTCAGCTAAAGTTTTATGGGAATTTTTTGGCCTAAATATTGGATCATAACCAAATCCCCCAATACCTCGATTTTTATCAATTATATAACCATTGAGTCTACCTTCGACTACTTCATAAATATTTTTTCCAAAAAGAGTCATAACACATCTAAATTGAGCTTTTCTTTTTTCCATTTCAACATCTTTTAGCTCATTTAATAATTTTTCATTGTTTTTTCCATAGTCGGCATCTTCACCTGAATATCTAGAAGAGTATACTCCTGGTTTTCCTCCTAAATATTCTACTTCTAAGCCTGTATCATCAGCTAGTGAAGTTAGATTTATATATTCATAAACCTGTTTGGCTTTCTTTAGAGAATTTTCTTCCAAAGTTTTTCCATCTTCTACTACATCAGGTAATTTATCTAAATCATTAAAAGAGACTACTTCTATGTCTAAATCTTTTATAGCTTCTTTTATTTCTTTTATTTTATGTCTATTTTTAGTTGCTAAAACTATTTT
>CAYQAE010000004.1:24694-59523 GCA_964415445.1 uncultured archaeon
TTCATATGTTTCACATATAGATAATATAAAAGAATAGAGAAAAAATTATTCGTTTAATATTTTTTTGGCAGTTTCAATTACCTTTTCAGGTTCAAAAGGCTTAACAATAAATGATTTGGCCCCATAACTTAGTGCATCTTCTACTAATTCTTTATGATCTAAAGCAGTACACATAATTATTTTAGCATCTTTGTCATGTTTTAAAATTGCTCTAGCTGCATCTACACCACCCATCTCAGGCATTACTATATCCATAGTAACCAAATCAGGTTTCAATTTTTTATATTTTTCTATTGCTTCCATCCCATCTTTTGCTTCTCCAATTACCTCGTAACCATTATTGGTAAATATTTCTGTTAGCATTTTTCTCATAAATTTAGAATCGTCTACAACCATAATTTTTGCGCACATTTTTTTTCACATGGATTTATTTTTATACAATAGATAATACCTTGAACTTTAAAGTTTTAATTAATTGTTTTCTAAATAATTTTTTGTTTATTTATAATAAATGTGATATTTGTGGATGTAAATAAATTTAGAAATTTAGTCAATGACAAAGAAATTAATATAATAACTCATAATGATCCCGATGGAATAGTAGCATCTGCTGTATTTATCCGAGCATTAAAAGATATGGGATATAAAATAGATAAGAAAAATATATTTTTTGAAGGACCTTCTAATATCCAAAATAAAAAATCTAAATTTTTGGATGAAAATAGTGAATTTTCTTTAAGTGGTATTATAGTTATATTAGATTTACCTTATCATGAAAAAGCAGATATCTGGCTTGATCATCATGAATCAAATAAAGCAATTAAAAATATTTCAGATAAGATTTTAATAAATTCACAAGAAAAATCTGCATCTTATCTTACTTATGATTTTTTTGTGAATAATTTGGGCTTAAATAAGAATATTTTTGATCTAAAATTTTTGAACTATGTTGATGCAAGAGACAGAGGTATAAAACCAAAAGAAAATAAAGTAGAATATGAAGACATTTCTTTATCAATTTATGAAAATAGAAATTCTTATTCTTTTTTTAAAAATTTAGTAATGGAATTGGTAGATAATGATAATATTTTGGAGATATCAAATAATCGACATGTGAAAAAGCGAGAAAAAAAAAAGAGAAAAAAAATTGAAAGAGGTATATTAGAACTTAAAAATATGGTAATTGCAAAAGAAAAAGAAGATTTTATTGCAAATATTGATAATGAAAGTGAAAAGCCCTTAAATGATAAAACAAAAAGATTTATTTTCTATTATAATGGTTTTGTGTTTTTAGATTTGAGTGATATCATAAATTACGAAATTGAAAATAAATATGGTATCACACTTCCCTATTTTATTTTGGAAAAGGAGCTTAATAAAAAAAATTTAGATTTTTCATTTTTTTTGGTCTATGCAGGTGATGATAAAACCGGAAATATTCATTGTTCAATTAGTATAAATCAAAAAAAAGATAGATTATCAAAAGAAATCGATGTTAGCAAATTTGCTCATAAGTATGGTGGAGGAGGACATAAATTTGTAGCTGGATTTACTATCTTACCAAATAAGTATTTAGAAGTAATTTATGATATTTTAGAATCTTTTAATAGCTATTTGTAAATTAATATTTCATTTGCAAAAATATTAATAGTTAAAATATATAGTATTAGATATGGGTTTAGATGTAACATATATAATTTCAAATTTTATACTTTTGATAGTTGAGCTTGTAATATTTACCTTTTCTCTTCTAATTTATAAAAATACAAAAGGTGCATCATTAGCTTATAAAAAATGGGCAATTGCGACAGGAACATTACTTATTGCTGCTTTAATCCATATAATTGGGGGATTAGCTTTTGGTTTATCTGAAGAAGGTAGTTCTAATCTTAATGAATTTCAAAAACTTATAAGTGGTGTAATAACTCTTTTGGCCTATTTTTATATTCCTGTAGGGGTTATGTATCTTTCAAAAGATATGAATTTTTCTGATTTAAATGAAAAGAAGATAAAAAACTACAAATTAATGTTTTTTTTAATTATATTTTTGATTAATATTTTTTTGGGGATATTTATTCCATTTTTTAAAATAAGGAAAATTTTAGGTATTATACATGCTATACTCTATACTTTTGTATGGATATTTGCTCTAAATTTTTTTGCAACTCTTTATAAAAAAATGATGGATATAACAGGAAATAATTGTTGGTTATATCTATATATTGCTATCTGGGCAGGGTTATTTAATAATATATTCCTATTAATGCAGTTTTTAATATTATCTTGGTTTGTTTTGTTTGTTTTATTAATTAGAGTAGTTATGGCTATTGCATTTATATTTGGATTTTTAAAATTAGCTAAAATGCTTAAAGTAATTTAGAAATGGAAAATAAAATGGGATATAGGTTTATATTTAGCATAAAGTTTTAGCTATTTTATGCACTTTTAAAAAGGATAAAAAGAAGGGAATAAGAATAATAAATAGTCCGACAATTGAAAAACTAATATTACTTATAGGTACATCTGTAAAAATTTTATCACCTAGCTCTATAGATTTAAGATTTTCTGTGGTAATTACTCCACCAATTAACATAATTATTATCGCAGCACCATATTGAAAAACAACTTTCCCCAAAATATCACTGAATGCACCTCTATATTGTAAAAAAGCTGAAAAAATTAAAATTATAGCAGTAATATAAAAAATTGCAGCTATATCATTAAAGAAATTATAAATAGATTCAGAAAAAATCAAAAAGATATGATAAAAAATTTCGTATATTACCATAAAAACAATCATAAAAAAAGCTGCACTGTATAATTTTTGAGATCTTTGAAAGTTTGGTAGATCAAGATGTGCTAATATATCTGTATTTTTTAAAAAAAATGCCATACCAATTATAGGCGTAGTATAAGTAAGATAGGCAAATGAAATGCTTTCAGCTGTATTTAGAGGTGGAAAAATAATATAACGTAAAAATACGCTTATAATAGTAATAGTATAAAAAATTAAACCGAAAATATAGTATCTAAATTGGTCTTTATCTAACCTAAAAAATTCATATAAACTCCACAAAACTAAAAACATAATTATAGAACATAAACTAGTAAATATGATTGCTAAAAATAAAGTAGGTTCCATAAAATATTTTTTGAGCTTAAAAGATAAAAATTTTTTGTGAATTTTTCTTGATTTTTATTTATTGATCTAATGATTGTAAAAATAAAATTTTATTTTTGAAATACTAAGAAATTTGGTCAGAAAATTTTTATATGAGGCTTTTTGAAATAATAAACTAGCATAGAGTTTTAGCTATTTTATGTACTCTTAAAAAGGATAAAAGAAAAGAAACAAAAATAATAAACAATCCTATAATTGAAAAACTTAGATTAACAATTGCAAGATCTGTAAAAACTTTATCACCTATCTCTAAATCTCTAAGAGTCTCAGTAGTAATCACTCCACCAATTAACATTAATATTACTGCAGCACAATATTGAAAAATTACTTTTCCTAAAATATCACTAAATGCGCCCCTATATTGTAAAAAGGCCATGAAAGTTAAAATTATAGCACTGATATAAAAAATTGGAGCTATTTTGTTTAAAAGATTATAAATTGATTCAGAAACTATCAAAAAAATATGATAAATAAATATATGGTTTATTGTCAAAATTATCATAAAAAAAGCTGCATTATATAATTTTTGAGATCTTTGAAAGCCTGCTAAATCTCGATGTGCTAATACATCTGTGCTTTTTAAAAAAAATGCCATCCCAATTAAAGGCGAGATATATGTAAGATAAGCAAATAAAATACTTTCACCTTTATTTAAAGGCGGAAAAACAATATAACGTAAAAACAAACTTACAATAGCAACAGTATAGAAGATTAAACCAATAATAAAATACTTAAATTGCTCTTTATCTAATCTAAAAAATTCATATAGATTCCATAAAACTAAAATTATAATTAGAATACTCAAAACAGTGAATATAATAGCTAAAAATAGAGTGGATTCCATAATACACACTTTTTTGAATTTAAAGAGATATAAAGTTTTTGTGAACTTTATTTATCTAAATTCTTTATTTGAAGTTATTGAAAATGTTATTATTTGCTATTAACTTGTAGTTATTTTTCTTTTTTGTTTTTCTAATTTAGCAATTATAGGATATAATATAAGCCCTGTAATAAATCCACCTAAATGGCCTACTAGACTAATTAAGGCTAGATCTCCTTCATATAATAATAAATTTGATAAAGAATAAGCAACAAAGATAGTTGTAAATATCCATAATTTAACTTTTACAGTTTTATATAATACATAAATTACAAATAAAATAAATAAAATCGTTATTACTAAAATGATTCTATCTACATTTTTATCTGAAAGAATTGTCCCGAAATATTTTCCTATCTCTGGAATCATATATTTAAATAACCTTGCAAAAGGATAGATTATTAGAGCTGCTATAAAAGAGGTAAGTGGCCACTTTATTCGCACATGAGGCCTCCATATAACTGCAGATGCTACAACCCCATATACTGCAGCAGATGCACCAATTATACTCTCATCTTCGCTATCTTCACCATAATTTGGATATATTGCACAACTTAGCCCAACCGCAGCTAATCCTGATATAAAATACAATAATAAAAATCTCTTTGTGCCTAATCTTTTTTCAACCATACATCCCATCAAAAATAGTGCTACCATATTACCTAAAATATGCAGAAGATCATCATGAAAAAACATAGATGTAACAGAAGTATATATCTTTTTACCTTCTAATATCTCTGAGGGTTTAAATCCATAATCATCTCTTATATCTTCATTGAGTTCTAGATTAAGAGGATCATTAATAAATTCTGCCCATTGAAATGAATAAAAGAATATTAAAATATTTAAAATTAAAAGAAAAGAAATACCTTTGTAAATATTTATATCTAAAGACACTTTTTTTGGCCTTGGCATAAAAAAATGAAATAATGCTTTATTTTTATAATTTTTTTCTAGAAGTTTTTTTTATGAATCTAAAAATGATTTTTTTTGATCTTGAAGGAGTATTAGTCCAAGGAAAAAATATATGGGTCAGGATGCATGAAAAATTTAATACTCTAGATAAAGATAAATTATATCTAGATCAATTTTTCTCAAATAAATTTGGATACAGCAAATGGGCATCTAAAGTTGTAAATTTGTGGAAAGGTGGAGATATAAAAATTTTATATGATTTAATTGAAGATATAGTTTATTCAGAAGGTATAAATGAATTATTTGCTTATCTAAAGAAAAAAGATGTAAAATCATATATTTTGAGCACTGCAATTGATCAGTTGGTCAAAAAAGTTGCAAATGATTTGAAAATTAATAGATATCTTGCTACTAAGATCTGTGAAGATCAGGGAAAAATAACAGGTGATATAAAAATCGGATGTTCTTTTTATACTAAAGGTGAAGTATTATCTAAAATTGCAAAAGAAGAAAATGTTGATCTAAAAAATATTATGGCGATAGGTGATGCAATAAATGATCTATCAATGTTTAAAAAGGCGGATATATCAATTGCTTTTAATTCTAAATGTAGCCGATTAAAGAAAATTGCAACTCATATTGTTAATTCTAATAATTTATTAGATGTTTTAGAAATTATAAAAACTTATGTTTGAATAATTAATTTGGAGATAATTAATGAATATATTAGTAGATTCCCTATCTAAAAAATTTGAAAAAAAAGGCAAAGAGTTTTGGGCAATAGAAGATGTATCATTTGAAGCAAAAAAAGGTGAAATCTTTGGTCTTTTAGGTCCAAATGGAGCAGGAAAAACTACTACTTTCAAAATAATTTCTACCTTAATTTATCCTGATATGGGTTTTGTAAAGATAGGTGGATATGATCATTTTAAGAATATCAAAAAAGTTAGAAAGATGCTTGGAGTATCTTTTGGTACAGATTTAATTTATCATCGACTTAGTGCAAAAGACAATCTTCTATATTTTGGAAGAATTTATGAAATTAATAATTTAAAAAATCGAGTTGATGAACTTCTAAAATTTATGGGACTATCTGAGAGAGCTGATGATCTAGTTGAGAAATTTAGTTTAGGTATGAAATCAAGGTTATCTATTGCTCGTGCGATTTTGCATGATCCTCCAATATTATTATTAGATGAGCCAACTTCAGGATTGGATCCTTCTTTTGCAATTGATCTAAGAGAGTTAATCTCTAAGATGGCAAAAGATAAGACTATACTTTTATCTACCCATTATATGCAGGAAGCAGATCAAATTTGTGATAGAATTGCTTTAATTGACAAAGGTAAAATTATTGCAAAAGATAAACCTGAAGCAATTAAATCAAAGTTAGAAAAGAAGACATACTTAGTTTCAGGTAAAATTGAGCCAAAAATAATTGAGAAAATAAAAAATCTTATTGGAGTGAAATCTGCATACATCTCAAAGGGAATGATTCGAGTTATTTTAAAAGATCAATCATATATTAGAGATCTAGATAAATTAGTGGAAAATAATAAATCAGAATATCTAAAGCGAGAAGAAGATATACCAACTTTAGAAGATGCATTTATTAGTATGGTGGAATAGTTGAGAGGAACATTACAACAAATTGCAGGTGTGGTAGCAAAAGAATGGAAACTTGCAATTAGGTTTAAGAGTGCAATTATTCCAAAAATTGTAAGACCATTTATGTGGGTTATTACACCTTTTTTAATATATAGTGTTTCTTTTAAAGCTGGATTTGGTGATTTGGGCCAATTAACTGAAGATAATGCTCTAGCTTTTTTAGCTATTGGAATTGTTATGTATGATGTTGCCTGGAAGATGTTTGAAGCATTTGATATGCGAGAAGAAAAATTTTGGAAAACTCTTGAAGGTACTTTGATGGCACCAATAAGTAGGTTTACTTATTTTTTAGGTAAATCTATATTTATAATGTCTTTCTTTTTAGTATCTGATCTTCCAATGTTGATTGTAACATTTTATGTTGCTGGAGTATCTTTAGATGTAGTTTTATTGCTAATTTTAGCTATTTTTTCTACTTGGTTGATATGGATGGGAATTGGAATATTTATGGCAGGAGTCTCACTTTTTTCTGAAGGTATATTTACTTTGTTTTTGTTATATGGGCTTTGGGTAGTGCAGATGGTATCTGGGGTATTTTTTCCAGTTGAAGTACTACCTGATATCTTAATTTATCTTGGCAAAGCTCTACCCCTATATCATGCTATCTATTTAGCTAGGGCGCCTATTATTGGTCAATCTATTCAAATGACATCTGTAATTTATTTAGGTGTTTTTTCAATTGTCACACCAATATTAGGTGTTATTTTATTTAATGAGATGTATAAAAGAAAAGGTATTGTAGGTTATTAAATTTTTAGAGGTGATTTAGTTGGTTGAAATGATTGAAGTTTTAGAATGGGAAAGTATACAAACAATGCATCATGATTTGTTTTATGTTAGATTAAAAGAGAAAGAGCAGATTAAAAAAATAGCAGAACAGCTAAATTTGCATTTTATATTCAAAAAAGGGAATGAATTGCTCTGTGTAGGAAATCATGTCATTTATTGGTATAAATGATTTATTCTACCCTTTAATGTCTCTGATAGTTCTTTAAGTTCCTTTGTATCTTCTTTTGGTTTCCAATTGATATCTAATCCTTCATCTTTAGTTTTAGGTATGATATGAAAATGTACATGGCCTACAGCTTGATTTGCTAATTTTCCATTATTTTGAAGAATGTTGTAGTTTTCACAATTTAGTGCCTTTGCGATATTTTTTGCACATTTGACTATCTCAGATAATGTATTATCCTCTACCTCAGTGAGTTTTTGTGAATGTTTTTTTGGAATAACTAAACTGTGTCCCTCACTTAGTGGACCTATATCTAAAAAAGCTAGAATTTTTTCATTTTCATATATTTTATGGGCAGGAATCTTACCTGATACAATTTTGCAAAAAATACAATCATCCAAATTTATCACCTAACTATTATTTAAAATATTAATATATTTTTTTAGACCTTCTTTAAAATTTATTTTAGGTTTAAAATCCATTTTTTTAAGTTTAGATATATCTAAAAGCATAAGTGGTACATCACCTTCCCAGCCACGTTTTCCACCAGTAAATTTGTATTTAACATTTGATAAATTCATAGCATTACATACATAATCTGCTATTTTTTTAACTTGAATTTGTTCATCTGATCCTATATTTACAGCCTCATATTTATATTTACAGTTTTTTGTAGCTATAATTGTAGCATCAATGCAATCTTCGATATATAAATATGATTTAGCTTGCTTTCCGTCTCCGAGTATTTCTAGTTGAGTATTATCATTTTTTAATTTATTATAAAAATCATACATTACACCATGATCTGAACGTGGTCCATAAATATTGGCAAACCTTAGTGAAATAGAGTTTATATCATAGAGTTCATTATAAGCAGAAAGATACGCTTCAGATGCAGATTTAGAAGCACCATAATTACTAATAGGTTTTGAATTCTCATTCTCTGGAGTCGGAATATTTTTTGTCTCACCATAGACTACTGATGATGATGCATATATCATTTTAGGTATATCATATTTTCTCATATACTCTAATAGGTTTATAGTGGTATTAAAGTTGTTTTTTAGATCATAAATTGGTTTTTCTGTACTTTTTTCTACAGAATAATTTGCAGCAAAATGAAAGATTATATCTGTATTTTTCAAATCAACACTTAATTTATCTATATTGTTAACATCATCTTTTATAAATGTAAAATTAGATTTATTTAGATGTGAATTTATATGTGCTTCCTCTGATGTAATTAAATTATCTAAAACAGTAATTTTATTATTTTCTATTAATTTATCTACAAGATGCGATCCAATAAAACCAGCTCCACCTGTTATTAATATATTTTTATCTGAAATTTTCATTTTTGTTTATTTTTTAGAAGCTATCAAAAAAGTATTAAAACTAAATGCTATAGTTAATATCAATAAGATAATAAGGAGTTATTAAAATGGTAGGCGAAGGTAAATCTATTAGAAAAACATCTGATGAAGGACTTAAACTTGAACCACGTAAAGATGCTACAGATAAGGAACAAATTGTATTTGAGAAATTAAATGAATTTGTAAGAAATACAAAACATCTTGAGACAGCTTTTTATCAAGGTATAAATGAATTTGTTGAATTAATTGGTGAAATTGGACGTACTGTTGTCGATCGAGTCAATAAAAAGAGACAAGCAGGAACATTGGATGATAGTGCATATTCTATGTTTGACAATGATTATGATAGAATATTTATGACAAATCTAGTAAATACTTTAGAACATTTTACTTACGGCCTAAAAGAGCTTTCTAGAAAATGCACCGATAGTATGACAAATTTATTTGAAAAAGAATTAAGAACGGAGTAATATTTTTTTACTCCTCTTCTAATAAAGTTTCTTCTTTGACTTCAAGAATTTCTGTTGTATCATCTAGTCCTTTACTAACTGTATCTGATATTTCTCGTCCTATTCTAGTAAAAGCTTCTTGAAAATGTCTAAAGGTAGAATTAATATTTTCTTTTAACATTTCCTTAAATTCTTTGATATCTAAAGCTGTAGTAGCACCACTTTTGATTCTATCATCATGTTCTTTTTCTAATTGGGTGTAAGTTGATCCTAAACTATTTACTAATTCTGCAATTTCTTTAGTTCCAGAATAGACTGCATCATACAATTTACGAAGATCTTCTTTTAATTCATCCATTCTATTTGACACATTTTTTATTACTTCTTTTGGTTTCTCTAGCATGAAAATTCACCTACAAATAATACCATATTGGTTACTTTTATTTGGTTTTTTATTTTAAGATATTCATTGAAATATTATCTTTGCCTTTTTTTAGATAAATAAGTTACCCAGGCAAAATGCTTACGGGGACGAAAATTTTTACGCCCTGACCGCCGGGATTTGAACCCGGGTAACAAGCTGTTTCCGATTCAATGTTGCTCATGGGAAGCTTGGGTTTGTTATGCTTAACATCTTAACCAAACTGGACTACGGTCGCATATAGATACTTTGATATCTATAATTAATTCTAATTGCCTAACCATTATTTTTTAATTATATTTTATTCTCATAAAATTATGGAATCAGATAATTACAATGAAATTGATTTAATAAAAGAACACGGTAGGGATTCTTTATTTGCATTATTGGTATTTATGATTTATTTTTTGATACCACTTTTAGTTTTTATGCTTGTGTGGGTAGGATGGAGATACGTCACTGGATATCGTAGTCTTGTTTGGTTTCTTTGTGCTTTATTTATTATTTTATATTATTCTATAGCTATGTTTTCAGCAACTATTTTAGCTAAGAGATTTATTATATCCAATAAAGTAGAATCTAGGGAATCTAAATGGGTGGTAATACATCAATTAATTTCTTTTCCTAAACTTCTTTTATTAGGTGTATTTATAACTATGGGTACTTTTTTTTGGAGTATGTTCACTGTTCTGACTGATAATAGGTCTTTAGGAGTTTCTGAATTATTTAGTTTTAGCTATATATTCATTTTCTTTATTTTAGTTATATTTCCCACAATGTTGGGAATGCCTATATTTATTGTGCCGATTGCAATAGGTGGCAGGCGTGAACTTTCTGAAGTGGCACTAGATTTAATAGATTTAATAAAGAATAATAAAAAGGGATTTAAAGGGGTATTCAAACGTTTATTTATCTATGCAGTAGTAGCAGAAATAGTTTGTTTCACCATTGTTATACCACTTATGTTGATGATTTTATCTGTACTAGCTTTTTCAAGATTTTATATAGAAAATAGAAATGTTATAATTCCAGTTTCTGATGTTAGAGAGACTTAATCTATTAAATGTATCGGAGATATAGATATATGTAAAATATTTTGAAATAAAAAATGGTGTAGATAAATGCTTAAATTTAGAGATAAACTTTATGGTGCGGCTGTTGAGACAAAAGAAGGAAAAAAATTAGGTAAATGTGTGAATATAGTTATTTCAAAAGATGATATATATTTACTTTCAACTATTGAATCAGTTAAATTACCTTCTTCTGTTAAAACATTTTTATTTAGATTTCCATTAATTGGTATGTTTGCAAAGCCTCTTCTAAAGCGAGGTAGAAGATATTATTTACTTTCATTTTCTAATTCAGAATTTGTCGAATCAGATGGAAAATATAAAATAATTTCAAAGAGGGTAGAAGAACCAAAAGACTACATATGTTTTTTGCATCCTGACTATGGAGCTCCTCATAAATATAAGGCTGTAATTACTACCCTAAAATCAAGTGATAATTATTTTTACAAAAGACCTGTCTTGAAATTAGAAAAAGATGTGAAAATTAAAGCAAAAAACCTTTATTTTAGAAAAGAAATTGAAGGCAAAAAAAGCCATGAAGTTGTTTTGGGACATATTGAAGATTTATTGATAAATGAGGAGAATAAAAATTTAGTTGTATGGCTCTCTACTCAGATTGCAGCACCATATGATATGATAAATTTTTGGGATCCTGTTATAGTTTATGGTGATGGTGAAGGATTTTATATGCAGTTTAAAATAACTTGTTTGGCTTGTAATTACAATTTTATGGCAAGAGAAAGACCTATAAAATGTCCTAAATGTAAATCAAATGCTCTATCTGTTGTTGAATTTTAGATATATTAATATAATTTTTATATTATTTATATTTACATATCTATCTTTTTATTGAAATTTAAATTATAACAAGTATTTTATTGAGCAAAACAGAATAATTTGGGTACAAAATTATTTTTTAGCATTAACTCTTATAAAGACACTGATTTTCTATTTATTAAAGAGATTAATTGGTGTTGTATATGAATTACGGTCATTTTACAGAAGAAGGCCTAGAATATGTTATAACAAATCCAAATACGCCTAGACCTTGGATTAATTATTTAACAAATGAAAAATATTGCGCTATAATTTCCAATTCTGGTGGGGGTTATAGTTTTTATAAAGATTGTGGAGCAAATCGTATTTTAAGATGGGCCCCCGAAAATTGGCATACTGATAGGCCAGGTAGATATGTATATATTCGAGATGATGAAACAGAAGATTATTGGAGTGCTACTTGGCAACCTGTTAGAGAAAAACCTCAATTTTATGAATGTAGGCATGGTTTAGGATATACTAAAATAAAAACTAAAAATAAGGAAATATCTTCAGAAATTACTTATTTTACTCCCAAAGATGATCCAGTAGAAGTTTGGAAAGTTACAATAAAAAATGAAGATCAAAAAAAGAGAAAATTAAGTTTATTTCCTTTTGCAGAATGGATGATAGGTAAATATTTATTAGAATTACAATTTAGGAATATACTTACTTTATACAATCGTGTTTGGTTTAATGAAAAAGACCAAGCAATATTAGCTAAAAAAACAGCTGCTTGGGCTGAATTTAAAATAGTTCCGGATCCATATACTTCCTTTTTTGCTACAAGCTTAAATGTAGATGGATATGATTGTAATAAAGATAGATTTGTTGGAAGATATAACACCATAGAAAATCCACAGGTAATAAAAGAGGGTAGATGCAAAAATACAATCTCCTCAGGTGAGGATTCAGTAGCAGTAGTAAAACATAATGTTGAGCTTGATCCTAATGAAGAAATTACTTTTTCAGTAGTGATAGGTATAAATGAAGATCGAAAAAAAATATCAGAGTTAATTAAAAAATATAGAGATTTAGGTGCTGTAGCCCAAGAATTTGAATTAGTGAGGAAAAAATGGGGCTCTCTTGCAGATAAAGTAAGGGTGAAGACACCAGATAAAGATTTTGATAATATTGTTAATGTTTGGGTAAAATATCAACTTTACATTGCTAATTATTGGAGTAGATCTCCTTCTTACTTCCATGAAGGTGCTGGGGGGCGTGGATATAGAGATTCTAATCAAGATGCAGAAGGAATATTAGCATTTGATGTTGAACATGCCAAAAGGAAGTTAAGGACAATTGCTACTTTGCATCATAATGATGGTCAAACTGCACCAGGTTGGTCAGATGAGACTGGTTTTTTTGAGATGAGGCCAGTTAAAGATCATCCAACATGGTTTCCTGTATCACTAGCTTCTTATGTAAGAGAGACAGGGGATGTTGATTTCTTAAATGAGAAGGCAAAATATACTGATGGATCTGAAGCAACAATATTCCAACATGCTTTGGATAATTTATATTTCACATACGGAGATCGAGCTTTGCATGGTATGCCAAGAATTGGTCATGCTGATTGGAATGATGCGTTTGATACCACAGGAATTAAGGATAGAGGATCAAGTGTTTGGCTAGCTATGGCATTTCATAGATCTTTAATTCATACTGAACATTTAGCTAGATTTATTAAAAAAGATGATATTGCAGATGATCTTAGAAGAAAAGCAGAAGAGATGCGAAATATCATTAATTCTGAAGGTTGGGATGGAAATTGGTATCTTCGAGGATTTAATGATGATGATAAACCATTTGGATCAAAAGATAATGAAGAAGGTAAAATATTTCTAAATTCACAATCTTGGGCGATATTAGGTGAAGTTGCAGATGAAGAGAAACAAAATAAATGTCTAGAATCGATGGATAAATATCTAGATGGAGAACACGCCCCTGCTCTATTTCATCCAGCATATACTAAGTTTGATCCAACTGTAGGTAGAATTACAATGTTTTCTCCAGGCACAAAAGAGAATGCAGCAGTATTTTGTCATGCCGTAGCTTTCAAAATAGTTGCTGATTGCAAAGTCGGTAGGGGAGACAAAGCATATGATTCATTTACCAAGATTTTGCCTAACAAAAAAGATCCTGAAGTCTACAAAACAGAACCTTATGCTTTTGCAGAATATTTAGTAGGTCCAGATCACCCATATCTATATGGAGAAGGTGCATTTACTTGGATTACAGGTACTGCTTCTTGGATGTTTATTGCAGCAACTGAATGGATTTTAGGTGCCAGAAGAACTTTTGAAGGTCTAAAAGTAGATCCATGTATTCCTTCATCTTGGGACAGATGTAAGATTACAAGACCATTTAGAGGCGCAACATATGAGATTGAAATAGAAAATCCTAATGGAGTTCAAAAAGGCGTAAAAGAGATGACAGTAGATGGAGAAAAAATAGACGGACAATTAATAGAACCACACGGCGATGGCAAGACACATAAAGTAAAAGTAATTATGGGCTAATTTTTCCTTCTTTTCTTGATTTAGCTATTTTTATTTGTGAATTTTATTTATATACTACAATTTCAATCTTTGATTCGTTTTAATAATTCTACAGATGCTTCTTCAGGCCCATGTCTTTCAAATCCATCTAAACCTAATCTTGTTCTCATCTGACCTACAAATATGTCTTTTTTGAAAAAAGCCTCAAAATATTTCTTTGCTAAAGATTCGTGTAGTTCTCTATATTGAGGTGGTCCAAAAATATTTGCAAAATATGAATGAACTATCCCTATTGAGGTGGTAGTTCCTTTGCTCATAACTTTTCCTTCACGAAAAACACGAAGCGCGTCTTCAAAATTATTAAATTTCTCTAAAATTGGAAAACTTTCACCTATATTTTCATAGTTATTCGCATAAAGAATATAATCCACATTATAACCTTCAATTATTTTTTCATAAGTAGTGACAGGTAAAACAATCCGTGCATTAGTCTTACCAGGTCCCATTATAATTGCTCTATCCATCTGTCCAAAGGCATATCCTGGATTTAGATCATCTAATCTCAAAAATGCACCAATTTCAGTGCCATATCCTTTTATATCTCCATTATCATCAATTTCTAAGGAACCCATATCATCTGCAATAATTACTATATCTCTGATATATTCTCCACCAATAACTCTTAGAGCTTCTAAAGTTTCGGATTTACCTGCTGCAGTATCTCCTATCAATAATATTGTGGCATTTTTATTTCCTTTAAGATATATTTTAACTAAAGCGCCATGAAATGGAAATATCCCTCTTTTCATCTTTTGAATATTATGAAGTGTTAAAATCATCTTTTTTAGATATCCAAAATATCCAAATTCAGATGAATTTGGAACTGCTGCAACTAAAATATCATTTTTTTGATCATCAAAAAATACAGTTGGAAAATTATCTAATGAATCAATTTCTTTCTTCTCGACACCATATAAATAAATCGCATCAGGTTTTCTCGCAAGCTCTTCATCTTCAGCTAGCTCAAATAAATTTGCTAAAGAAAATCCTAACTCATAAAAATTTTGATGAATATATACATGAATTAGAAGATCTCCTACTTTTGCAGGATAACAGATCCATTCATCTTTGTTGATATTAACTAAATCTAGGGGATTTTTATCAACTTTTCTAAACTGACCAGTTCGCTTGTTCATAGGTGGCTCTAAAAC
The DNA here is from genome assembly GCA_964415445.1 of uncultured archaeon. Lineage (GTDB taxonomy): Archaea > CAYQAE01 > CAYQAE01 > CAYQAE01 > CAYQAE01 > CAYQAE01. Next base: position 40,135 of record CAYQAE010000004.1, read on the forward strand.
TGCAGGAGGATATAAAAGTACTTGTCTAACTATAGGTATCTCTTTCAATTTTTTACAATATTTCTTTACAAAACCAATCTCATATGGGTATGCAATCGAGGTAACACTAGCTCCTGCTCTGACTTGTCTATAAATTCTAGGGTGAATTCCTCTAATATTTTCATGAATATCTCTATATGTACCACGAACTAAATGAGTTAACTCTTCACTAGTTATGTTGAATGTTCGATATGGTCTTTTATCTAAAGCTCCGCCTCTAAATTGACATATTAAAAATCGATCAAAACTTCTCCAATAATTGTATAAATGCTGTAAAAATCCATTTAAAAGATCAGGATCCCTAAAAAATATTTCACTACCCTCAACTACATTTGGGACTAAATCACTACTCATTTTAGCTAAAAATTGAAAGATTTGAATTAATTTGTCTATCATCTTTTTTGTTATTTCATTACCATCAAATATATTTAACAAGATTGATTCTCTTTTTTTAAGGTCATCAATGCATTTTGTAATCATCTCACGAAATAAAGAGCTAGTAACTAAATCTTCAGATTTTAAAGTTAATAATTCATCTGTTTTTATTACTACTTTTTTTCCAAATATTTTATATTGAGTATTAGTCACTTTTTATCACTTTATTTTTCTAAATTTGCATTCTTTTTTAAAATTTATATTGCACATATGCACAATTGTACAAGAAAAAAATACTATTAAATTTATAATAAAAGATTTTTTCAAAGTCTAGTTATTCATTTAAAATTGTAAGTTAAAGTGTGATATATGAGAATCGTATTAATTGGGCCTAAATGTACAGGAAAAACAATTAAAGGAAAAAAAATTGCCCAAAGGCTTGATATTAATTTTTTTGATACAGACAAAGTATTAGAAGAGATTTATGAAAATAATTCAGATAATAAACTATCTTGTAGAGAGATCTATAAAAAAGAAGGAAAAGATTTTTTTAGAAAATTAGAAAAAAAAGCTTGTCTCTCTTTAGATAGGAGAAATTGGTCAGTAATAAGTACAGGCGGTTCTGCATTCTTGGATCCTGAAATTAGAAGGGCACTTAGAAAAGATTCAATTGTTATCTTACTTACTGCTGATTCTAAAATACTTTGGGATAGGATTATAAAAAAAGGAATTCCTGCATATCTTAAAGATGAAAATGATCCTTATAACTCTTTTAAAGAGAGAAAAAATTATTATGAAGAAGTTGTAATTCCTTTTTCTGATATAATCTCTGATTCTACACACTCCTCAGTTGATGAAAATATTGATGAAATTTATCAAAAAATAAATAATGAAATAGAACTTAGAATGTATTCTCCCAATACTTTTGGTGATATTTTAAGAGTCACCACATTTGGAGAGAGTCATAACCATGCAATGGGAGTAGTTATTGATGGAATGCCTCCAAAGATTGATATTTCTGAAAAAATTATTATGAAACAACTCAAAAGAAGAAAACCTGGACAAAGTAGAATTACAACTTCAAGAAAAGAAAAAGATGAAATTCGTATACTCTCTGGGGTATTAAATGGAAAGTCTACTGGTGCACCTATTGCAATGATAGTTGAAAACAAAGATGTAGATTCTTCTAAATACGATAAGCTAAAAGATATATTTAGACCAGGGCATGCAGATTATGGATATTTTATGAAGTTTGGAATTAGGGACCATAGAGGAGGGGGTCGATCTTCAGGTCGCGAGACGGTATCTCGGGTTGCAGCAGGAGCTATAGCCATAGAAGAGCTTAAAAAAAAAGGCATAAATATTATTGCTTATGCTAAACAAATTGGAAAAATAAAAGCTCAAAGTATAGATTATGATTTTATAGAGAAAAATCCAGTTAGATGTCCAGATCCTAAAAAAGCAGATAAGATGCAAAATTATATTCTTAATGCTTCAAAAGAGGATGATTCAACTGGTGGTGTTGTTGAAATCATCATAGAAGGAGTCCCTGCTGGATTGGGTGATCCAGTCTTTTTTAAACTTGATTCCAAATTGGCCTCTGCTTTTTTCTCAATAGGTGCAGTCAAGGGTGTTGAATTTGGTGCAGGATTTTTAGCTTCTGTTTTGCGAGGCAGTGAAAATAATGATTGGATGGAAGATGGAAAATTCTTAACAAATAATTCAGGTGGTATATTGGGCGGAATTTCAAACGGGGAGAAAATAAAAGCATCAATTGCAATCAAACCAACTCCATCAATTAGCAAAGAACAGAAAACTTCTGATATTAATGGTAAAAATAAAAAATTGAAAATAGAAGGTCGACATGACCCAAATATAGTCCCAAGAATTATTCCTGTTGTCGAAAGTATGGCTGCATTAGTTATCTTTGATTCACTTTTGATTCAAGAGAGGGCCTATTCAAATAATTAAATAGAACATGAATTGTAAATTTGATATGGATTTAGAATGAGTAGGATCTGGATAAAAAATACTAGTTTTGCACAAAAATTAAATTATGTATAGTTTATTAATATTCGATGCCAAAGATCAAAATAAAAAATGAAGAGATTGTTGAATTTTTAGTTGGCGAAAAAATCGATTTTCCGAAATATACTACTCAGATTATGAATTTGGCTAATCAAAATTCACAAGGTACTAGACCAAAAGTTGTAGGACAAATGTCAGATCTTATACAAGAGTTTGATGGCCAAAAATATTCAGAATGGGTGGATTGGTATCAAAAAGTGATGCCAGAAGCTATAGATAATGCTACAGAAAAAGTTTATTCCATGATTGTTAAACTTAAAGAGGCAATGAAGAAAATTGACAAAGAATTAGTTCGAAATTGGGTAAGAGATTTAGTTTTGACAAAAACATTTGTTGGTCTAAATTTTCAAGAAGCAATTTTGAAAAAAATTGCAGATTTAAAAAATACTTCTTATCGATTGGCAGATCCTAAAGACGAATCAAAAGGAATTGATGGTTATATTGGAGATAATCCTGTTTCAATTAAAGCAATTACTTATAAAACAAAAAATATGTTAAGAGAACAGATCGATGTTGATATTATATTTTATGATAAAAAAAAGAATGGAATTTCCATTGAATTTGATTTTTAGATTGCTAAAGTAGTTTGTTTTGATTTAGCTTGATTTTTTGAATCTTCTAGAATTGATTCATCTGTTGTATAATCTACTAAAAATTCATTTTCTTCTTGCTTTTGAATTTTTGTAATAATAGGTAATTCAAGTTTCTTTTCTTGATTAGTCATTACAGGAAATCCATATTTTACTGACTGATGTTTTAATTCGCCTTTTTCTTTTTCTCTTTGTTTTACAAATTCAACATGATTTTCTAATCTTTCAGACACTATTTTGTTTGAAAGGTGGTAAATATCGTCAAGTCTGGTATCAATTAAGGGTTGAAAATTTGGATCTAATTCATATCCTATTGAATTTCTTCCAGCACACATCGCTGCAATTGTAGTAGTTCCTGTGCCTAAAAAAGGATCTAATACGGTATCTTCTTGAGCAGAATACATATTGATTATTCTATATGCTAATTCAAAAGGAAATGCAGCTGATCGTTCTCTTATATCTTTGTGATTTAATGCTTGGGATACACCAGATAGATTATACCATATATCAGAAAACCATTCATTTCTCTCTTCCCAAAAGTATGCACTTTTTTGTCTAGTTGGTTTTTCATTAGCTTTGAATTGTCTGTTGCCTTTTTTTCTAAATACTAAAATATATTCATGTTCCAATGTTACGTATGCGTTTGGGGGTAGCATTCCTGATCCCATGTATTTGTTAGGTTTGTTTGAACTTTTTCTCCATAAAATTAAAGGTAGAACTTGGTAACCCATTTTTTCAAAATAGTAAGTTATTCTAGAATGATTTGCATAAAGTTGAAATGAATCTCCTATTTTTCGGGTAGCATCACCTATATTCACACAAGCAATACCTCCATAGGCTAAAGTTCTATCAACTTCTTTCCATGTTTTATTTAATTCTTCGTTCATTAAATCATATGCTTTAGGTCCGTTTTTATCATCTAAGGCATTTCTTATTTCATGATTCAAATCTGAAAATATACCATCCCACATCTCAATCATAGGGTATGGTGGCGAAGTAATCATCAAATTTACGCTTTCATCTTCTATTTCCTTCATGTTATTGGAATTTCCAAATATAATTTTGCTAATCGTTTTCATATAAATCCCTCAAAATTTATTTTTATGACACTGTCACCATTATTTCCTATCGAATTACCTATTTTTTTACAAACCAAATTTTTCTAATCTTTTTTCTTCGAAACGGGCCATACTCTGAGATATGGTACATCATTTTTAGTTTCAAGTTTCCAAAGTAGTTTATGACCTTTTTCAAGACTAAAATGTTTGATAAAATATGATGGAATTGTTGTGCGTAAAGAATCGCTTTTGCTATTTGCTCTATTTAGTACAGTCGTAGCTCCAGATGTCATAGGTAAGGAAATAGATAGAATAATTTATAATATTTTCTATAATTTTAATTGTCACTTTTATTACCTATTAATAATGAAAAATATTATTTTAAGATATAAAAATAGAGCTAAATAAATATTGAGGAAGACAGGGGCTATTTTAAAGAAATTAAGTTATATTTAAAGCTATTAATTTCACAAAAATAGAAAAAATGAGATATTAAAAAATCATTAACAAAACTTAAGTATCAAAAAAGTTCTAAATTATTTATTTTCGATTTTTATTCCGGTCTGCTCCTCAACTTCTCTAGCAAAAGTTTCATCACGGTTTAGCCAGAGAAATAACAATAATATCCACATAATTACAATAGTTGTAGTTATACCTAGTGCAATAGTCGGCCATATGTCTTTTCCTTCTTCTCGACCAATGAAATTAAACATAAGATCAAATAGCACTGTTTATCACTTAATGATATAGCTAACAACTTTGCTTATAAAACTTTTTGTCTGCTTTTTTTATGATGAAAGCATTAATAACAAATGATGATGGTCCTAATTCACAAGGCCTCTATCTTGCAACTAAAATATTGGGAGATATAATCCCTTTTGAAATAGTTATTCCAAAAGAGAAAATGAATGCAAAAAGTATGGCCTATTCTGCATTTGAAAATAAAAAAGTCACAAAAACTTCTGTTTTTAATTATGATGCATATCTTGTTGATGGTATGCCAGCAGATTCAACTATAATTGGACTTAAATTGTTTGACCCTGATTTTGTTTTTTCAGGTATTAATTTAGGTGAAAATTTAGCCACAGATATATATTATTCTGGCACTGTTGGTAATGCTATTACAGCAATGATTAATGGTAAAAAATCTATCTCAGTCTCTTTAGAATTAAAAGATTATGCAGATTCTTTAGTTGGAATTGAAAAAGTTAAAGATGAAGATTTCAGCTATGTTGTAAGTTTTTTGAAAAAATTTATCAAAAAAATTTTAGATAATGGATATCCAAAAGATGTAGGGATGTTTAACATAAATTTTCCAAAGAAAATTAGTAAAAATACTAAAGTCAAATTGACAAAGTTGGGTATACGCTCATATGATTTTGATGAGATCAAAAGAGAAGAAAAAAAATACGGATACGATATTAGAATTATTGGATATCCTATGGATATTTTAGAGAAAGGTTTTGACAACTACGTTGTAAAGAATGAAAAAGCAATTAGTATAACTCCTCTAAATTTTGATAGAATTTTAACTGATAAAATATCTGATGAATCTAAAAGAAAACTAAATCAAATTATTTCGAATTTATAGGTTCTTTAGATTTAATTGATAGAATAAATCCAAAACATACTATTTCTATAAAGATAAGAAATGAAATAATTCCTATTTTTATAAAAGCCCCTATTTGTATATTCATATTATCGAATTTTTTTATTTTAAAAAGAATTATAAAAACTCTCTTTATTTTGCTAGATGTCTAATATCCTTTTGTTTTTATCTATGAATATATTATTTTATTCTATATTAGCTTTTTTTTGTTTTAAAAATCCAAAAATAGTTTTTATTACCAAATAGATATTTTATGGCTTTTATATTTTGTCTTATTCATTTTTACAAAAGCTTTTAGGCATTGCCTTAAAGGTTGAGATGGGAAAAATGGGATTCTATAAATATATACGAAATGCTTACAAAAACATAAATAAGTCATATGTGAGATCTCTAATGCGAGATAGATTAATTCAATGGCGTAGAGATAATTCTATTACCCGAATAGATCGACCTACTCGTATTGATAGAGCTAGAAATTTAGGATACAAAGCAAAACAAGGATTTGTTATGGCTCGTGTGGAAATACGAAGAGGAGGGAGGCATAAACTTAGACCAACTAGAGGCAGAAAACCAAAAAGAATGGGCGTAAATAAATATTCAACCAAAAAAAGCCTACAATGGATTGCAGAAGAGAGAGTATCACGAAAATTTGTTAATATGGAAGTTTTGAATTCTTATTGGATAGCAGAAGATGGTAAAGATAAATATTATGAAGTAATTTTAGTTGATAAATCTCATCCTTCTATAATCAATGATCCTGATATTAACTGGATTTGTGAGAAGCAAAATACAAGAAGAGTTCATCGTGGTCTTACTTCTTCAGGTAAAAAAGGAAGAGGATTGAAAAATAAAGGTTACGGAGCAGAAAAAATAAGACCTTCAATTCGAGCAAATTTAGGTAGAGGAAAATAATTTTATTTTGGATTGGTGAATCCAATCTTGTCTTATAAGAATTTAGATTTTTGTGAATTATTTTGCATGCAAAAAGATAGAGATTTTATCCAAACAGCTAAAGTTTTGGGTTATAATAATTTAGCGATTTTAGATGGAGAAAAAATAGATTCAGAAATTTCTATTTCTAGTTTATATATCCAAAATTCAACAAAAGATTTGAAAGATAAAAGAAAAAAATATGATTTAATTGCATCTTCTCCTTCAAGTGTTAAAGAAGCAAGAATAATTTCTAAAAAAATAGAAGTAGATATTTTGATATTTCGTGAATTTATTGATAAGTTGACTTTGGAAAATATTGTCAAAAATGAGATGTTTTTTGCTTTTGATTTAGGTGAAATTATTTTCAAAAATGGAGCTGAAAGAATCCGAGCCCTAAAGAATTTTGAGAAATTCAAAAAATTCATAAAAAAATATCCTAACAATGTAATTTTTACTACCATGCCTAAGGATAAATATATGTTGAGATCCCCTAGAGATTTAGTTACTTTTCTAAAATTTATTGGAATTGAGGCAAAGATTGCTCAATTAGGTTTAGCTTATAATCCTTTATCTACCATAAAAAGAGGCAGAGAATTTAGATCTGGAAAAATTATTGATATAGGTGTGAAAATAGCAGATGATTCGTCCTAAAAAAAGGTATCTTTTATTTTATCTATACTCTGAAGAAGAAATCTCTATGCAAGAGATTTTAGGTGAGATACTCAGATCGACTAAATATACACTTGGTGAAATTTTAGTTGCTAAGATGAATTTAAGATTAATCGATTATGATGAAAAAAAACAATATGGAATAATTAGAATTTCAAATAAATATACGGAAGCTTTAAGGGCTTCTTTAGTTTTAATAAATAATATAAATCGAAAAAAAGCTTTTTTATATGTAAGGAGTATTTCAGGTTCTCTAAAAAAGCTTCAAAAAAAAGTTAAATTATATGAAAAGAAACCACAGAAACATACTTAAATCAAAGTAATTTGTATATATGAATAAAAAAGTAGGTTTAAATAAGATATTTATCTCTTATTCCTATTTAGGATAGAGATTTATCTATAAAAAAGCAAAATAAATATAATGTTTAAAAAGGTGATAATTAATGTCGTTTATGCCACCAGCAGCAGGATATGATAGGGCTATTACTGTTTTTAGTCCAGATGGAAGACTTTATCAAGTACAATATGCAGAAGAAGCTGTAAAGAGAGGAGCAACTGCAATAGGAATTAAAACAAAAGATTCAGTAATTATTTTGGTAGAGCGAAGAACCACAAGTAGACTTATGGAGTCTAAATCATTTGAAAAAATATTTAAAATAGACAACCATATTTGTGCAGCAACAAGTGGTCTTATTGGAGATGCAAGAGTCTTAGTTGATAAAGCTAGAGTTGAGGCACAAGTAAATCGTCTAACTTATGATGAACCGATATCTGTTGATGTTTTAGCTAAAAAATTAGGTGATCTAAAACAAATGCATACCCAATATGGGGGAGTTAGACCTTTTGGGGCATCCTTGCTTATTGCAGGAATTAATGATAAACCAAAATTATTTGTAACTCATCCTAGCGGTGCCTTATATGAGTATAAAGCTTTTGTTATAGGATCAGGCAAAGCACAGGCTTTAGAAATATTTGAATCAGATTATGATAAAAATATGTCTCATGACGAAGCTATAAAATTAGCAATAAAGGCTTTAAATAAAGCACTTGATGAAGAGGAAGTTAATGTTAATAATATAGAATGTGCTATAATCTCTTCAAAAGAGAGGTTATTCAAGAAGTTTACTTCAAAAGAATTACAAAAATATATTGATGCCGCAAAAGGCGAATAATTTGGTTTCTGTGGATCGAGCTATCGTAGCGAGATATCAAAAAGAAGGTCATAAGTTTGAGATATTGGTTGATCCTGACCTAGCTTGGGATTTTCGAGAAGGTGACAATATCTCTATTGATGATATAATTGCATCTTATGAAATATATAGAGACTCTAAAAAAGCAGAAAGAGCATCAGAGGAGATAGTTGAACAGATATTTAAGACTAATGACATCAAAAAAATAGCAGAATTTATCCTCAAAGAAGGAGAAATTCAACTTACAACAGAACATAGAAGAAAAATATTGGACAAAAAACGCAAAAAAATCATAACTTACATTGCCAGACATTCAATTAATCCTAAAACAAAAAAACCACATACTCCCAAAAGAGTAGAAAAAGCAATGGAATCTGCTAAGATCAATATTGACATTAATCAAAAAATTGATGATCAAGCAAAGGACATAGTTAAAAAAATCATGCCTTTACTTCCTATAAGATTAGAAAAAACAGAAATAGCAATTCGATTAGAAGGTACTTTAGCTGGCAAAGCTTATCCTATTATCCAGAGCTCAGGAAAATTAAAAAAAGAAGAATGGGCTTCTGATGGGTATTGGATAGGGATAGTGGAGATACCTGCAGGGACAATAGATGAATTCATAGCTAAATTAGATTCATTAACTAAAGGTAATGTCGAAACAAAAGTTTTAGGTAGGTAGAATATGTTAAAGGTAGAAAATAAAGAATTAGTATATCCAGGAAAAATATTGGCAGAAGGAAAATATGTTCCATCAGAAGGAACTCATAAAGTAGATACAAAAATAGTTTCTTCTGTGGTGGGCTTTGTTAATGTATTTAAAAAAGAAATTAGAGTTACAAGTTTTCAAGGAGTTTATGATCCTGTAGTTGGAGATGTAATAGTTGGCATTATTGAAGATATAGGACATAATTTTTGGTTTGTGGATACAAATTCTCCATATAATGCTCTTTTGGCGGCTTCAGAAGTTAATAAAAAGAATAATTATGTAGAGGATTTAAAAGATATTTTTAATGTAGGAGAAATTGTCATTGGAAAAATTATCACAAAAGATTATAATAAGCAAATAAAAATTTCAGCAAAAGACAAAGGTCTTGGTAAAGATGATGGTTATCTTATTCACATCTCACCCAAAAAAGTAGCTCGTATTATTGGAAAGCGAGGATCTATGATATCAAATTTAAAAAAATATACTAAATCTAATTTTGTAGTTGGAAAAAATGGTCGGATATTAATAAAAGGCGGAGATATAACTAAAGCAATCTCTATTATTAAATTTATAGAGAGAAATGCACATACTTCAGGTCTTACTAATCGCGTTAAAGAAATATTATCGGAGGATAAAGAAATTGCAGAATGAAAAATTAATTGTAGATGGAAAAAGAATAAACGGGCGCGCTATGAATGAGTTGCGGAAAGTTAAAATAGTTACAGGTGTTTTAGATCGAGCAGATGGTTCTGCTTATATTGAATTGGGGGATAATAAAATATATGCAGCAGTTTATGGTCCAAAACAGGTTCTACCTAAACACTTACAAAATTCTGAGCGTGCTATAATTAAAGCTAGATATAATATGGCACCTTTTTCTGTAGAAGATAGAAAAAGACCAGGTCCAGATAGACGATCTGTTGAGATATCTAAAGTGACTAAAGAAGCATTGGCTCCTTCTTTGTTTTTGGAACAATTTCCAAATTCAATGATTGAGATATTTATCGAAATAATGCAAGCTGATGCAGGAACAAGATGTACAGGTATAACAGCAGCATCTGTTGCATTAGCTGATGCAGGACTACCTATGCGTGGTTTAGTTTCGGCTTGTGCTGCGGGAAAAGTAGATGGACAGTTAATTTTAGATCTAGATAAGCCTGAGGATAATTTAGGGCAAGCTGATCTTCCTATTGCATATCTAAATACTTCAGATGAAATTACTCTTTTGCAAATGGATGGCCATCTAACACCTGATGAATTTCAAAAGGCAACTGATCTGGCAATAGAAGGGTGTAAAATTTTATATAAAGAGCAAAAAAAAGCACTACTTTCAAAATATGGAGGGAAATAAATTGAATGAAGTAATGTATGCACTAAAGCGCGATCATCTTGAAAATTTATATAAACAAGGAAAAAGAGCCGATGGTAGAGGTTTTTTGGACTATCGAGAAATTAAAATAGAAAAAAGTATATTTAAACATGCAAATGGATCTGCAATGGTAATTATTGGAGATACAAAAGTTGCAGTGGGTATAAAATCCGATGTTGGTGAACCATATCCTGATAGACCAAATGAAGGTGTAATGACTACAAGTGCAGAATTAGTACCTATGGCTGCTCCTGATTTTGAATCTGGACCACCTGATGAAGATACTATTGAACTAGCTAGAGTAGTTGATAGATCAATACGCGAATCTGAGTGCATTGATTTTTCTAAACTTGTAATTGAAGAAGGAAAATTAGTTCGAATACTTTTTTTCGACATTCATGTTCTAGATTATTCTGGAAGTCTTTTTGATGCAGCAAATTTGGCAGTAATTGCGGCATTGATGGATACTAAATTACCAAAAATAAAAATGGAAGATGATAAGCCTATAGAGACTGATGAATTTGAAAAGATTGAGCTCAATAATTTACCAGTTGAGGTTACTGTATGTAAGTTAGGTGATCATTACATTTTAGACCCTGATTTAGATGAAACAGAAGCTATGGATTGTAGAATAACTATAGGAACTGATGAAGAGGGCAATATTAGGGCAATGCAAAAAGGATTAGCTGGCACTATTAAACCTAAAGAATTACCTAAGTTATATCAGATTGCAAAAGAGCAAGCACAAAAGTTACGAAAACTTTTAAAATAAGAAAAAAAATGATTTATATACCATTTAGATAGGTAGACACAAATGAAAAGAACAAAGAAGTTAGGATCTGTAGCTAGATTTGGAGCAAGATATGGAAGAAAGGAAAAAAAAGCTTATCTATCTATAGAAAAAAAACAGCACAAAAAACACCAATGTCCCAAATGTAATTTTGAGAAGGTAAAGCGAGAAGGCACAGGTATCTGGAGATGTCGAAAATGTGGATATACTTTTGCAGGTGGAGCATATACTCCTACAACAGCACCAGGCGCTGTGGCAAAGAGACAAATAACAAAAATCAAAGAAATTATGAGTAGGGAGGTTTAGTTATGTATAAATGTCCTGCATGTGGTAAAAAAATTGAATTAGAGCCAGAATTTGAACGTGTAAGATGTAAATGTGGACATAGAATTTTGTTCAAAGACAGAGGAGACAATCCTACTTATGTTAAGGCGATATAATGTATAAATGTGAGATCTCAATACCTTTATCTGAGAAAAATTCTGAAATTCTATATCAGGTAATATTACCTGAGACAATTTCTGTATCTGAAGATCGGGCAAAAACAAAAATAAATAAAGATAAAGAAAATTTAATATTTAATATTAATGCAAATGATATTGTTGCACTAAGAAGCGCTCTTAATGCTTATTTAAGATATGTTAAATTGAGTTTAGATACGTTGGAGGTAATTTAGATGAGTGAAAATATTTCCCAAGCTCTGCAACATCAAATTGGTCAATATCAACAATTGCAACAACAAGCACAAATAGTTATTATGCAGAGACAAAATATGGATGTTCAATTAAAAGAAGTATCTAATGCTATAGATGAATTAAAAGAAGCAGCTGAAAATGTTAATATGTATAAATCTATAGGTGCTCTTTTTATACAAGCTAAAAAGGCTCCTACATTATCTGAGTTAGAGGAAACAAAAGAATCTTTGGAGATACGTGTTAATAGTCTAAAGAAGCAAGAAAAAAAATTAACTGATAAATTAAAAGAAATGGAAGAGAAAATAACTCAGAAAATGAATACCCAAAATTCTAATGACCCTAAAGCAGGATAAGTTAAATGAAAGATTCATTAATTGAATTTTTAAAGTCAGCATCAGGTAAATCACTTATTTTGTCACATCAAAATGCTGATCCTGATGCAATAGCTAGCTCTCTTTTAGTAAAAAATATAATTAAAAAAGTAAATTCTAAATTAGAGATAGATATCGGGGCAATTGATAGTGTAAGTCGTCTCTCTAATGTTATTTTATCAGAATATGATATTGAGATTTTGATAAATCCACCCCTACAATATTATGATTGTGTTATATTAGTCGATACCTCTTCTTTAAATCAAATGGGCAGATATGCAGAAGAATTTGAAAATTTAAGTGGTGAAAAAGAATTAATTATAATTGATCATCATGCAACCGATTCTGTGATGGAAAAGATTGCAGGAATATATTTTACAGATGAGAAAGCTACATCTACTTCTGAAGTTTGTTGGGCTTTGGCAAAAGAGATGAAATTAGATATATCAAATCTAGCAGAAGTAATTCTTTGTGGTATAATCTCAGATACAGGTCATTTTAGATATGCAACAAAAAAAACTTTTGAAAATGTGGTGGATATCTTAGATCAATCAAAAGTTGAATACAGACAAGTATCTGAGCTTTTAGAATTACCAAAGGACATTTCAATTCGAATAGCACAATTGAAAGGCGCACAAAGGTTGCAAATGCACAAAATTAAAGGTTATATTTTAGCAACTACTGTAGTTGGTGCATATGAAGGTGTGGTTTCACGTTCATTACTTAAGATGGGTGCAGATATTGCTTTTGTATCCAACAGCAAAAAGGAAAAAAATAGAATAAGTGTGAGGGCAAGAGATTCAGTAATCTCTGAGACAGGTCTTCATTTAGGAGATATGATGAAAGAATTGAGTTCATCTACTACAGGTACAGGTGGAGGTCATACTGCAGCAGCAGGAGCTAAAGGAATATCTGATATAGAAGATACAAAAAAGAAATTTTTAGAGTTGTGTAAAAAAGAATTAGTTAAAGTATAATATTTTATTTTCATGTCGTAAGAATTAAAAAATAAGTTTATTTCTAAATAATGGAGCTATATGTTTTTTATAGTATTTTGATGATTTTGATCATCTTTTGAGAGAAATCTCTTTTATTTGATATCTGATATTAACATTTTCAAATAAATGAATATATTCTATAAAACAAAAAAAGAAGGTTTTTAATTTGAAAACAATAGAAAACTGGATTGAAGAGAATAAAGTTTTTCTAAAAGGATATTATAAATATTATAAATCGTGCAAAAACCTCATTTTTAAATTAATTAATTCAGGTGTATGTGGGGCGAAATATTTACCATCAATTTTCTTCAGTGAATCTGGATTAACAAAAGTTCCTCAAGAAATATTGTATTTTTTGAAAGATACACTTGATAAAGACGATATAGATGCAATTAAAAATAAAATAGTGGGTTGTGATGCTAAACCAGTGCATTTATTATTATATATGGAGACATGTTTAAATACAAATAAATCTTCAGGGAAGTTATTATACATTACAAACTATTATGGTACTTATGTAAAGCCTAGTAAAAACGGGGAAGGAGGTTTTTATAGAAGAGAAGGTGATTAACTAATATTTTTTTCTTTTTTTTATATTTTTAAAATGTGTTTTTTAATGTAAATATATGAGTTATTTTGAAAGGTCAATCGATTATTATATTAGACATGTTTTATTTGGCGGAGTAGATATTTTAGCAAAGCGTAAATTTCGTTTTTATGCTCTGGCTAGTTTATTTTTTGTAGTATTTAATTCATTGATTGTTCTTTTTATTTCATTTGATATATTTGGTCTAGATAATTTAATTGAACATCTACTTTATATTGAATTTGCTTTTGCTATTTCCTTGCTTTCTTTGTCTATATTTAGTTTATTTAGTGATTTTAAATATCGAAGTTTGCTATTTATTGGTCTTTTTGCGGGTTTATCTTTAATTTTTGATCTATTTTTGTCATATTCGCTTTTGAAAATTATATCAAAAATTTTCTTCTATTCTTGGACCTTACTCCTTTCTTTAGCTTTTTTTTCAATGATAAATCGTTTTATGACCTCAAGATCTACCCAAGTTTTAGTAAATTTTGGAAAACCAAAAAGACATGTTTTTTTATTTAAATATCTACTAATTATTTTTTTGATAGGTTCAGCTATTCATATCTTAACCATTTATGAAGAAATTCAGCAAAATATTCTATTTGATATGTTTGGGATTATATCTCTTTGCATTTGGTTTTTAAGTTTCCTACATCTAGTTATTTTTTCTAAAATAGGAATTGAAGATTCATATTGTTCAACTGTTAGCCTATTTTATATTTTGACTTTCTATCACACTATTATTTATTTTATGAAACTTCAATCTAAAAATATAGAAGTTGCACAAGGGATAATTACACTTGACGTGTTTTTTATAATAGTGGGAACTCTTTATGCAATTCAAGCAGTATCAAAAAGATTATATATCTCAAAACCTAAAAAATCTAAATTTGATGGAGTTGCAGACAAAATTGCATCTTATGAAGTATCTAGCTTTCAAAAAGCATTTAGAAAAATAGGAGATAGTGCTTTAATATTTTTAATGCTAAGTTTAGCAGTAGGATATAATGTTTTTGCACTTACTATATCTTTAGGGGATAGTTCTTGGCATGTGGCATATTTATTTCATCAAGTATCTATATTTGCAATATTTTTAGTTTTAATTTTGTTTATTGTGGCATATATGCGATCAAATTTTGTTAAAGACCATTATCAAAATAAATTAAATTCACGGGATGCACTGGCTTCTTTTTTAAGGATATTAGGTCAAGATTCTTACCAAGAAATCATTAAGAAATTGCTAAATTTCTCAAGAGATAAAATTAAAACAACAACACAAGATCTAGTTAGCAATGGTATTAAAGGGGTAAAAAAAAGTATATCTAATATTTTCTCAAAAAAATGATCATCTAGATAACAAAACAACTCTTGAATCTTTTTTTTCATCTTTTATATCATATGAGATGTGATCTGAAATTTTCTTTGAAAATTCTTGGACATATTCATGCCTTGGCATAGCATCAATAGTTAGGCGTTTTCTTGAATAACCTGTAAACATATATGCTTTTACTTCAATATATTTTGGATCAGCTAGATCTATCAATTTAGAATAACCATCTATATCAAAATCATTATACCCCTTAACTAAAGTAATTCTTACAACTGTTTTAGTATCAAGTGATGGAAGAAGTTCTAGTGAATTTTTTATTCTATTCCATGAATTTTTTATCTGAGGTAAATTTATTTTTTTGTGAACTTTTTCATTTGATGCATCTAATGATACATAAAGCTGAGTTGGTTTTTCTATCTCTTTCAATACTTGTGGTTGAGTTCCATTTGTTACCAAAAAAGTAGTCATGTCTCTGCTTTTACATAGCTCAATTAAACCTGAAAGTTTAGGATAAAGAGTGGGCTCTCCAGCTAGTGATATTGCAACTTGATTGGGATTGAATGCTTCATTTAGTTGATTCATATCAATTCTATCAGGGATACCTTTATAACCTTGCAATAGGTCTTTTTGTGCTAGGATTGCTTTGTCTAAAACAATTTCAGGATCATCTATTTTTTGCTCATCCATATTAACTTTATTGTATGCTTCAGAAGGTCGCCAGCAAAAAAGACATCTATGAGTGCACCAACATACCGCAGGTGTCATCTGAAGGCATCTATGAGATTCTATACCATAAAATTGAGCTTTATAACATTGGCGTTCTCCTTTTGTTCTTATATATTGTTTAGTCCAGTGGCATAATTTAACTGCAGAGTGGCCTCCTGCAATTTTATATTTTTGTCTTTGTAATATATCTTTTACATCATCAGGGATTGACATAATATTCACTTAAATTAAAACTTAATTTGAGTTAGTTTCTCCAAACAATAACTAACTTTAAAATAACTTCAAAAAAAGATATAGTAATTTATGAGGGGAAAAAGTTGGAATTTGAAGATATCTCAAAAAAAATATTAGCTGCTTTTGATGAGAAAACCCAAAAAAGAGAAGAGTTAATTAAGACTGGTCGAGATCTACTTCGTTTGAGTAAATTGTCAATTAAAAAAATACATAATAATGATTTAGATAAATCTAGAATATTATTAGATCAAGCAAAAGATATTTTTGAAAAAATTAATTCTATTATAAAATCTTATCCTGATATAGATTCATCATCTGCCCCAAAAGAGGAATATGCAGAGGCGAGATTATTTTATTCTCTATTTTGTAAAAGGAAGTTATTATCTCCAGAGGATATAGGGATAGATTATCCTATTTATTTAAACGGATTGGCTGATGTGATTGGTGAATTTCGAAGAAAAACTTTAGATTCTCTACTTAATGGAGATTTTAAATCACCTAAGGATTATTTTAAAATTATGAATGAAATCTATGATTTTATCTGTTTGTTTGACCATCCCAAAGCAATTACTTATGGTCTTAGAAGAAAACAGGATATAGCAAGAGGAATAATTGAAAAAACTCGATCTGAATTAACTATTGCTTCTATTGAAAATAGAATATATCAAAATAAGGACTAGATTAGATTGAAAATTGATATAGAAAAAGTAAAAGAAGATGCAAAGAAAAATTTTGAAAAAACTTGGTTTAATTCATCTAAATATTTAAAATTAGAAAAATCAGATTACAAAATTACTAAAGGAAAATCTAATATTGTTTTTGATACTATTGAAAAGCTAAGAGAAATTTATTTGGATATAGGATTTACTGAGCGGGTAGTGCCTACAATTGTGGAGGATAAACATATCAAAAAACAATATGGCCCAGAATCTTATGCTATTTTGGATCGATGTTATTATCTAGCGGGTCTGCCTCGACCTAATATTGGTATATCGGATGATAGGCTAAAGAAAATTGAATCTCTTGGTATTAAAATTAAATCAAAAGATATACTGCAGAAGATATTTCACAGATATAAAAAAAATGAAATTGATGGGGATGATTTAATTGATGAGATTAAATCAAGACTAAATTTAGATGAGGGCGCTGCTATTACAATTTTAGATTCATTTCCTGAATTGAAAGATTTGTCTCCAAAACCTACTAATCTAACTCTAAGATCACATATAACTTCAGGTTGGTTTTTAGTTTTATCTAAGTTAATTGGGCGCAAAAAATCACCTGTGAAATTGTTTACAGTGGATGTTAGATTTAGAAGAGAGCAAAAAGAAGATGCAACACATTTGAAAGTTCACAGAGCTGCATCCAGCGTGTATATGGGTGAGGATGTAAGTATTGATTTAGCAAAGAAGATTACAAAACTAGTTTTATCTAAATTAGGATTTAAAACTCTAAAATATAAAAGAAAAGAAGCTACAGCTAACTATTATATGCCACAAACTGAATATGAAGTATTTGCAAAACTTGCAAAAAGCAATGAATTAATTGAAGTTGCAGATTTTGGAATATATTCACCTATAGCATTGGCAAATTATGGAATTGATGTTCCAGTCCTAAATATTGGAATTGGAATTGAAAGGTTGTGTATGATATTTTCAGATACATCAGATATAAGAAGTATAATATCACCTGAGATCTATAGAGAGTGGGAATTAAAAGATAGTGAAATTTCATCAATGATAAAAATTGATAGAGGGCCAGAAACTGAATTAGGTCGAAAAATTAAGGAAAAAATAGCAGAAGGCTGCAAAAAATATGCAGATGTAAAAAGTCCTGCTGAATTTTTAGTATATCAAGATAAAAATCACAAAGTTTTCCTCTATGAAGATGAGAAGAATACAAAATTGTGTGGGCCTGCAATTTTTAATGAAATATATGTATATGCAGGAAGTATTTATGCACTTCCCAAAGATAAGAAGGTATTTTCTGAAGTTGAAGATATATTTGAAAATGGAATAAATACTAAAATTTCTTTTTTGGATGCATTCGCAAGTTTATCTGCTTATAATATTGAGAAAAAAGAAGAAAAAACTCGAATAAAAATGGTAAAAGGGGCATCAGATATAAACATAAAAATTGATCAAGTAGCTTATAATTATATTTTAGGTAAAAAAAATAAAATAGGCCTAAAGGGTCCTGTATTTTGTGGAGTTAGATGTGAATTTATAGGCTAATTTTTTTCTGACTTTTTCAAATATTGAAAATATTAATCTTTCTAATTTTTTCATAAGTATATTATATATCTATATTATATTTTTGTAAAAAGTAGATTTAGTTTATATTCCTATTTTATTATAATTTCTTAAATTGAATTATATATCCACCTATAATTAGTAATATTTTCTTTGATTTGTGAAATCAATATTCTATATATATCATAGATACCAACTAAATATATATGTAATATATATTTATTTTTGAGATTAATTCATATATATTTTATATATATTGATAGTTATAGATATAATTTCTAAATTCATTTGAATTTCAAAATAGGTTTGTTATCTATTTTATGCCTTTATTCGAAAATGAGAATTAATTTGTTTGTTTACTTTCTCAAGTATATCTACAGAAGAGTAACCAGTTTTTTCAGAAATTGATTTAACATCTTCAAATTCAGGATTCATGCCAGTTACAATTCCATTCATATCATGAGTTACATTAACTTTAACTTTGTAATATTTATTATCAATTTTTACAGTTAATTTTTTTGTAGTAGTATTAGATGTCATTTTTGTTGCCTATATTTATTATTAATATCATTTAATTTTTTTTAATAATATTAAAATAAAGAATGTTGTTAATGATTTATACAAAAGATTCGATATAATTAATAATATTGACTTATTTGAAAAAGTCAAAAAGGAGTTATTTAATTTTATTAAGCGCCGGGTTTATTCGGTGGACGGGATTACAATTGAAAAAGGCAAAAATAAAGCCGTTGTTTTCGTTGGACCTACGGGCGAA